>JBAVRC010000067.1:0-2577 GCA_049694615.1 Thermosynechococcaceae cyanobacterium
TCGGGGAGCATGAGAATCTGCCCCGAAAATATTTATTCTTTTGGCAGAATTGACGACCTTGGCCGTACCCCTAGCCGTACTGATGGGATTGGTCGCTACGCCATTACTCTTGTCCCTCAGTTCCGAATCAACAACCGGGATGGTTTATGGCATCATGCAGATTTTAATAAGTCAGTGGGCTACGAAGGTAGCGCTGGCTGTATTGTCTACACTGACGATAATTTCAATACGGTTTTAGGATGGTATAAAGAATATGACCCAGAGTATCAGGCTGTTGATCTGGGTCAGGGATTCTTGGCATCAAAAGGCTATGAAATTCCAGCGATGAATTGATCTATCTTTCCTTGGAGAGATCCCTTGATAGCCCTGAGTAAATTTTTAAACTCAGCATTTTTATCATCCTCACCGACATAAAAATATTCGCCATAGTCATAAGGAGGCTCATAATCATCCGTAAATTTTTTTACGGTGTATTGACTTATGCCTATTGTGACGACACAAGAATGCTGGCATAGGCTAATTACAAGACTGGTAAATCCAAATTTACCAAATACGGCATCTTGACTGCTATCACAAAAAGCAAAATTGAAAGACGGAAAAAACGACCTGCAAAGCATGAGCTTTTCTTCGGCGGATAGCTCTTTATTCAAAACAGCCGTTAGATTCGTTAGGTCTTGGGCTGAGTTATTTGGGTTGCCGAGTCTAAATTCCTCGTTATACAGACTGTGTTTGTGAAAGACGTAAAATTTTGCATGGAATCTCAAAAACTCTGCAAAGGTGATCCAGGTATAGCCATCTTCGTTCCTGAAAGCAACAGAATGTTTTTCTGCTAGCCAAAAGGGAGGGTTGTTTTTAATGTTTTTCCTGAACTCGTTTAGAAAATGCAAGCCCATATCAGTAAATTTGATACCGATAAAGCTATCCAGGTTGATTGTTACGCCACTAAAGTTTGTCATTGCTTGTTCTCCAAAAATGTTTGACTTGGTTTGACTTAATCTACCGGGTTAGCTAACTCGGCCAGATAAGCCGATTCCTCAAGCAAAAATCCTTTAATAGTTTTGACCAAATCCGATAACTTACAAACTTTGTTGAATCTAAATTTTTCTTTCTGCAGGAGCATATAGCCATCATATTTGGCTTCATGGAGCTGTGTTTGCCAATCTAGAATGGTTTCAATAAAAATTGTTATTGAAACTCTGGGGCAAGATGACAGATCGTCAGTGGTGGCGAATAATCCAGTGTCATCGACTTTCCAATAAAAAAACGGCAGTTCTTTCTTGCAAAAATGCAGCGCATTACTGACCTCCTCTTCCCGGTAACTACGCTTTTCTTTGCCCGTTTCGACCGGCGGATTAGGATGGTCGGAACACAAGGCTAAGTTGCTGTAAAGAGCTAAGGGCGTATAAAAAGTTTCCTTGCCAAAAACTTCTAAAAACTCGCCAAATGTCATTTTAATTTCTTTACCGACTTCTGTCACAGTTACGAAATGAAACATTGGCCTTTGAGACTCTGGCAAATTATCATACTTTGCTTGTCGAGACCGATTTATCAACTCCATGCCTATCTTGGTTGGCTTTAATTCAACTAGGCTTGAGTAAAGATTAATGGGGGTGGAAGTCGTCATTTTTTTCTCCGTGTTTTGTAGAGTTGATGGGTGGATGCTTATCAGGACTCAGCCGGGTGGCTAGCCAGATAGCTTTGAATAGCGAGGATATCCTCAGCCATATCTTTGCGATTCTGTGCGGTTAGCT
Source organism: Thermosynechococcaceae cyanobacterium (assembly GCA_049694615.1). GTDB lineage: Bacteria > Cyanobacteriota > Cyanobacteriia > Thermosynechococcales > Thermosynechococcaceae > JAAURS01. The sequence goes on from JBAVRC010000067.1 coordinate 1,752, forward strand.
GGCTATGTGGTGTAGCTAGCTGGTCTCTCGACCTGTCCAGAAATTTTTGAAGCAACAGCTTTTCAATTTCAAAATATTCTGTTCCTTCGGCTTCAATGCATTGTTCCAAATGTCTTTTTGTTGATGGCAGCATGGCAGTCCTCATTTTTCACTGGTTTATATCTTTGTAAAGCTTCCAAAGATCTTTGCGACTGAATTTTTCTTTGCCAGTATCTTCTGTGGTATCTGCCTCCTTAGCTGTTTCAATCGTGTGAAAAGTTTGACAACAGGCTGTGCATCTGTAGGATCTACGCTTCCTGCCCAACCGCTTTTGGCGTGTTTCAAGCAGCTCTATTGTGCCAGGTTTACAATTCCTGCAATGTGGACAACGCCCGTTTGTTGTCATTGACATAGTTAAAATCCAGCCGTAGGAAATGGACGACGCACAACCCTAACAGGGTACCCACAATATTGACTTGGCACACTGTCAAGATCTAGGCTTGAGCTAGGATAAACGATTACATACAGGGCATCACCCTCGTTGTTTATCCAACATCGTCTAATGCATACGCCAGGGTCTGATTCTACGCCAAGGTGCTTAACGAAATTAGCCCTGGTTTCAAGTGACAATTTTGGTCGAATCATTAGTTTTAATCATTAGTTTCATTGAGTGCATAAGTATAGCTTTGCATCTTTATTTACCAAAGTCAAGATATTTTACCAATAAAATAAACGTAGCTTGAACCATTACCCTATGGGTGTTTCAGTGTTTTGGCAGGGCAGTGAATCCAATTAAAAACCCGCCCCAAAAAGCGCTAGCTCAGAACAGTTTGGGGCGGGTAAGACG
>JBAVRC010000068.1:0-2695 GCA_049694615.1 Thermosynechococcaceae cyanobacterium
AATGCCTTCGAACCCGTTAGGAGCAACGGATGCATTCAAGGCTAGACAAGCAATATAGACTGAGCCATTGGTGTAGATTTGCAACAGGGTAGAGCGAGTGTTTGACGATGCAGCAGCGTTGAGCGGAATGAAGTTCAGGGCCCGATTTTGTTGGACCAGGGTCGGAATCATGACACGGGTCATGGGAACCCAAGGCAATTTGGCCAACGCTGGACGCGGTACAGGAATGGGCAAGTTCATCAGCATTTCGGACTGCTTCGGGGCTAAGTAAATCCGAGATGGCCAATTGGCTTGGCGATCATTTCTCAGGAGCGCGTCGGTTAACCGCCCGCCAGGGCCAGAAAAAATTCTGCCCAAGGGATTGTCCAAAAAAGATGGTAAATCGACATAAGGCGCATCCGGGTTTCCTAGAAAACTGCCTGCTTTCAGCACATCGACCGTGACGGAGCGTGTTGGGCTAGGGTTGTAAATCAAAATACCGTTGTAGAGCGTGGGGGTTGTATCGGGTTTATCCGTTTTGGCAATGTGATGGGCAAACAGATCGAAGCGCCCTTGCAGGGGCAAATTGAGATGTGCGCCAGGGTGCTGTTTGCCTTGAGACGGAAAGGTGGACAGCAAAATGCCGGGTCGTCGGACCGCCTCAGGGCTGTTGCTATTGACAACTGGTACAGCGTCCAACTGACCAGGAAGCTGCCGAATATCTTGGGGCTGGAGCACTTCGTTTGTGCCGACCAAAACCTGTTGGGCAACGGGATAACCATTGGCAGCAGCGATCGTGTAGGTATTTAAGGATTGAGCAGATGCCTGTTGCGCGACGGGAGGGGTCTTGAGGGCATTCAGAGGGGAACGCGTAGGCGGCAATGAAGGTTGGGCAAGTGCTACTGCTGTTAAAAAAGAAAACATTCCGTTCCAACTCTGAGACACCAACTTTCTGTACTTGAGTTCTGAAGCCAAACTTGGCACAACCTAAGTCATGGCGGCTTCAAAATTGACCCATCGCGATGCACCCTGTAACACTGTTCCGTTCCCCGAAATGCAAGTGTTGTGAAGATGGGATGCGACTAGGGGGCAAGCAACTAGTTTCTTACAGTACCATCCGTTGCCAAAATCAGTCCAGTCTGATTGGGAGGCTGCACAACAGCGGGTTATCTAGGGGGTGCAATTATCGGGGGCGAATGACTAAACTGTTTTGGCATCCATGACATTTCTAAGATCGCTTATCGCCACTTAAAATAAAAATGGGATCGACCGCAGCAAAAATCTGACTATTTCCTCGGGTTTCCAAGCGATTGATGACCGATTGAACGACTTCGACATTGCAGGCATGAAGTTCGGCCAACGTCTCGGATATGGCGTAAAGATGCTCTAAGGATGTGGCGGTTGCCACAACCCGTCCTTCGGGTGCGAGATAGTGCCAGACCTGCCGCAAAATTTCACGCACAGAACGACCGCCTTCCAGACAAACCCGGTGTGGCGCAGCGCTTAACCCTGCTAAACATTCGGGAGCGTTGCCCTGGATGACGGTCGCATTGGTAATCTCAAAGCGATCGCAGTTGGTCCGAATTAAGTTGGCCACCTCATCATCGCGTTCGACCGCAACAATATGTCCGTCTAGGCAAAGGCGTCCAGCTTCCACTGGAATGGTTCCGGTCCCAGCGCCAATATCCCAGAGAATGGTGTTCTTCTGAAGCCGCAGTTGCGAGAGGAGCAACAAACGCGTTTCGCGTTTGGTCATCGGGATCCCAGGCAATTGCTCAAACAACTCGTCAGGGATGCCGGGGCTGACATAGGGCCAGAGCGGTGGGGCACAGTCGGAAGCGTCAGACATAGCTATTGAATATTAAGAACGGCTAATCCCGTCCCAGGGTAAAAATGTTCCAAAATTTGGAGGTAATTGAAATTTTGCTGTTGTGCCAATTGGTTGGCCCCTTCCTGACTCATCCCAAAGCCGCCATGGGCTTCTTGCACCAATTGACTAGAAGAGGCATACAAGGATTCAACCACACCGCCTTGGTAGGACAGTAGCATCCCGCGAGTGGCGTTGACGGCTGCATGGGTGGTATTGGTTTCGGTTTCGGCACCGGAATAGGCTTGCCAACGGGGTGTTGCCCCTAGATCATACAGATCGTGGGCAGGTCGAGCAATATGGACAACCGCATAGGACCGAGCGGCGATCGCCTGGGCTTTCAGGGCTTCAATAGACCAAGAAGCGGGCATTTCTGCTCCCACGACGCTGTAAAGGTAAGACTCCACATCCACGTGGTTAATGGCGAGAAGGTTATCTCCTTGGGCCACCAATTGGACCGCGCCCCGATACCAACGCCCATCGGCATAGACCAGCCCATCGGCGGCAGCGGGCTTAATCCACGCCACCGTAGGGGTGGACCATGACCCGACTTGCAATCCTGTGGCATTGGGGGTCACGGTAATGCCAGCTTGGGCGGTTAAATGGCCGATGACATGACCGTTGGCATCTACCACGACGCCTGCATCTGAGGTGGACAGGGCAATGGTTTTAGCCTCCGTGGCGATCGCCACCCGGATGGGAATCGGCGGCAGATTTTTGGCGGGTTGCGGAGCCGTTGTCTTGGCGAGTCTGGGTTCAGCAGGGCGGGGGGCCGGTGGCGGGGAGGATTTTTGCAGCGGTTTTTGCGCGGGGGAGGCGGGCGCTTTGGCTGCTGTGGGCCGGTTGGGT
>JBAVRC010000069.1:0-6965 GCA_049694615.1 Thermosynechococcaceae cyanobacterium
AAAGATCTTTGCTGAACCCCTCCAAATTTATGAAAGTGTCAGGAAATACGTGATGAAAAGCATAGCCTATAGGCTCTTTCAGATTCTGGGAATATTTTTCTCCCCCCAGAGTGATTAAAGAGGGTTAACCCCAAGACCTCAGTGCCAAATCGTCTTGATGCGATTGAAAGTGAGATCAGGATTATGCGTGCTGAGGTAAGTCAAATACTGCTTCTGCTAAAGCAACTCATTCTGGATGCGGATTAACTCGTTAAAAAGGTTTTGCTTTGTCACTCAAAGCGGAAGACGTCAACTCCAGTCCCAACAATTGTGCCATCAGGGGTAAAACCGCAGCCGCTTGATCGCGATCCCAATCGGCGGTTAATCCAGCAGTCGTTGTTGGTCTACCCTCGCCCTGTTTGACCCGTTCTCCCATCTGACGCCGCTCAGCCGCCGTAAAGGTAGAAAACGTGCGACGCAACAGCGGCAGCAGCGCCATAAATGCATCGGGAGCTAAAGCCGTCACCCAGCGATCCAACACCTGCCAAATCTCCGCATCGTGGAGGAGCACCAAACCACTGCCCTGGAGAAAACCTTGAATCCAGTCCGCCGCATGGGATGGTTCCACGGCTTGACAAAGGGCCAAGTTTAGTCGGCGCGCTGCCTCTGTCCCATCAAATTCGCCTTCGTCCAGCAGCAATCGGCAACAACGTCCGGCCAGTAAGCCGTGTAAAGACGCCTTGTCAGCCAGACGACTCAGCACAGACCGCCAATCTTGGAGATGATCGAGGTTTTGCAAAAGTTTGATGGCCCGATGGGTTTGGCCAATATGGTCCAGCATGAGCGCAGCGGCATCGTCATCTAAAGAGGCGCAAGCACCGGGCAAACCAATGCAAATCCGGGTCATCAGCCCATCCACCACATGGGTCAGGGTGGCGACATCGGTTTGGCGCACGTCGCTGTAGCGCAGCACATTAGCCAGCGGTGGAATTGCGGCCATGAGATGCACCAAGTCGCTGGCGATCGCCGCTTCCGCTTCCAGACATTGCATGACTTGGGTGACAGCAATGGGTAGTACCGCCAACAGAACTTGCTCTAACAAAGCGGTCAAAACAGGAAGCTGTCGGGCTTCTATAGCTTGGCGACAGGCATAGGTCGTCGCTGCCGTTTCCACCGTATTGCCCCAACGTCCGGCTTCAATCAAGCCCAGTTCTAATTCCGGTTGCCAGCGCAGGACCCATTTTTCCTTAAACGTGCCTTTGCCACCGACTTCCGAGGCTTTCCCCCAAGGAATATTCAGCAGGGTGAGGCGATGGAGCAGTTGCGATCGCTCCAAATCCGTTGGTTTACGCAAATCCAAAACCAATTCTCGGTCCAGGGCTTCCGGCTTCAGTCGCAGCCGTTGTTGCAGTCGCCGCAAGTCTTGTTGCAAGGGCACCATGGGTGTCTCTTCCGGGACTGTGCCGAGGCGATCGCCCACCATCAGTTGGCGTTCGATCAGCTTCATGGGCGTCAAGTCGCCGAAGCAGAGAACCGTCTGCACCGATTCGTTCAATTCGGCCAAGCCGGGAACGGGGCGATCGCGCAGGGCCGCTAGCGCCTCCGCCATCCGCACCGATTCAATCACACTGGCGGACGAGGCATCTAGATCTTGATCGCGCAACAGTCGCGCCACTTTGACCAGCCAGCGTTCGGCAGGGCGTTCGGTACATTGCCATAGGTGGTCGTACCAGCCCGGAGAGTCTATCCCAGCCCCATAGCCACTCTGAACCGCAAGACGTTCATAGGTCCAAGGCACCCAAGTTGCCGCGACCTTAGCCTTGGGTAAGCCTTTCAGCAAGGCTGCATCGACTTTGGCCGCAGGAAACGGTGGGACGAGGGCTGGGGTATGCCATGCCCCACAAACCACAGCAATGGTCTGGAATCCCTCTTTTTGAGCCTGTCGAATCGTTTGGCGCATGTGGGCTTCCCGCAGACTCTCGCGGCGATCGCGATCGTTTTGGGCTGGGTCAGGCGGATAAGCGGCTTCTACACTGGACCGGAGAGTTGTCATTGCAGTCAAAATGCCAGCAAAGACATCGGTATGGTCTTGGCGTTGTTCCACAAACTGTTCCCACCAGCGTTCGCCATCGCTATATCCGGCAGCTTGGGCCAGCCACAGGAGCGGATCGCGACGAATTTCCCAGGCAGTGGGGTCTGGTTTAGAAGCAATGACCGAATCGGTCAGGGTGTCTGGATCCGGGGCTTCTGTGTCGGGATCAACGGACAAAGGCTCGTTATCGGGGACTAGCTGATAACTTTGAGGCAAATCCATCAGGCGAACCGGAATTTGATGCTGCAACCCATACTGAATGGCTTGCCACTCTGGGGAGAAGACAGCAAAGGGGTAGTAGGCCGCACGGTGGGGAGCATCGGGCACGTAGAGCAGCAAAGCCACGGGGGGATGCATTTGGGCATGGGTCAAGAGGGGCAGCAGGGGTTCGGCTTCCGGTGGCCCTTCAATGAGTAGGAGGTCGGGTTGCAGGGCTTGCAGAGCTTGCTGCAAACTCCGCGCCGATCCGGGACCGTGGTGGCGAATGCCAAAGAGGTGGATATTGGAATCAGTTGTGACCAAAATATCTGTGCCTCATGCGCCAAATCCAAACCCAAGCTCAAAATCTGCTCTCCCGTCACCTAGGCAAAACCTGTTTCAGGGGCAGAAAACGCTTCAACTTTACCTATATTGCGCCACTCTAAGGATGAAATGCACCACCCTTCGATTCTCCGCTGTCTAGCGTAATAAAAGAGGGCTATCGTGTAGCGTTGGCATTGCCTAGCAATGTGTCAGAATTTGTAAGTGTTTAGCAGCGATAGCTCCGCATCAAGAGTCCGCCCCTCATCATCCCCCAAACACCCATGACGCTTACGAGCCAGTACGAACCCAGCGCCACCGAAGCCCGATGGCAAGAGGCTTGGGAACACCATCACGTCTTTCAGGCCGACCCTGCCCATGAAGGCCAACCCTATTGTGTGGTCATTCCCCCACCCAACGTGACCGGGAGCCTCCACATGGGTCATGCCTTCGAGAGCGCCCTGATCGACACTTTGGTGCGGTACCACCGCATGATCGGTCGCAATACCCTCTGGCTGCCCGGTACCGACCACGCCAGCATTGCAGTCAGTACCCTCATGGACAACCAACTCAAAGCCGAGGGGACAACCCGTCAAGCCATCGGTCGGGATGCCTATTTAGAGCGAGCTTGGCGCTGGAAAGCCGAATCTGGGGGCACCATTGTCAATCAACTGCGGCGCTTGGGCGTGTCCGTGGACTGGTCTCGCGAGCGATTCACGATGGATGAGGGGCTGTCTCAAGCCGTGCTGGAAGCCTTTGTCCAGTTCTACGACGAGGGATTGATCTATCGCGGCAACTACATGGTGAACTGGTGTCCCGCCAGTCAGTCTGCCGTCTCGGACTTAGAAGTTGAAAGTAAAGAAGTCGAGGGCCATCTGTGGTATTTCCGGTATCCCCTGAGCGATGGATCCGGGGCGGTGGAAGTGGCAACAACACGACCGGAAACCATGCTGGGCGATACAGCAGTGGCCGTTAACCCCAATGATGATCGCTACCGCCACCTCATCGGCAAAACCCTGAAACTGCCCATTATGGATCGAGACATTCCCATCATTGCCGACGAACTCGTAGATCCGGCCTTTGGCACCGGTTGTGTCAAGGTGACTCCGGCCCATGACCTCAACGACTTTGAAATGGGGCGTCGCCACGATTTACCTTTTATCAATCTCCTCAATAAAGACGGCACCCTCAACGATAACGGCGGTCCCTTTGCCGGGATGGATCGCTTCGATGCCCGTCGCGACGTGGTGGATCGGCTGCAAAACGAAGGGGCGTTGGTGCGGGTGGAGGACTATAAACACACCGTACCCTATAGCGATCGCGGTAAAGTTCCCGTGGAACCGTTGATTTCCACCCAGTGGTTTGTCAAGGTGGACACCCTGGCTCAAAAGACCCTGGCCTTTCTGGATGAAGACCAGTCGCCCCATTTTGTCCCGGAACGCTGGAGCAAGGTGTATCGCGATTGGCTGGTGAACCTGAAGGACTGGTGTATTTCGCGGCAGTTGTGGTGGGGCCATCAAATCCCCGCCTGGTATGCGGTGAGTGAAACCGAGGGTGAGGTGCGCGACAATACCCCCTTTGTGGTGGCCAAAACCGAAGCAGAAGCTTGGCAAAAGGCGATCGCCCAATTTGGCGACTCAGTACAACTGCAACAAGACCCAGATGTGTTGGACACCTGGTTTTCCTCCGGGTTGTGGCCTTTTTCGACCCTGGGATGGCCAGCGCAAACAACGGATTTGCAAACCTACTATCCCACCGCCACCCTGGTGACGGGCTTCGACATCATCTTTTTCTGGGTAGCCCGCATGGCGTTGATGGCCACCCACTTCACAGGACAAATCCCCTTTAAGGATGTGTATATCCACGGGCTAGTCCGGGACGAAAACAATGAAAAGATGTCGAAGTCGGCCAATAACGGTATCGACCCCCTCATTCTCATCGATAAATATGGCACCGATGCCCTGCGCTATACCCTCATTCGCGAGGTGGCCGGGGCCGGACAGGATATTCGTTTGGATTACAACCGCACCACAGACGAATCAGGATCGGTGGAAGCCTCCCGTAATTTTGCCAATAAGCTCTGGAATGCCTCGCGGTTTGTGTTGCTGAATTTGGATGGCCAGACTCCGGCCCAACTGGGGACACCCGACCCCGCCGAACTGGAACTGGCTGATCGCTGGATTCTCACCCGATTCAACCATCTAGCGACCAAAACTCGCCAAGACATTGACACCTACGGGCTAGGGGAAGCCGCCAAGGGTCTCTACGAGTTCATTTGGGGCGATTTTTGCGACTGGTACATTGAACTGGTCAAACTGCGGCTGCGGGAAGAGGGGACGCGATCGCGTACCGTCGCCCAGCAAACCCTGGCCTATGTGTTGGAGGGGACGCTGAAACTACTGCACCCCTTCATGCCCCACATTACGGAAGAAATTTGGCACACCCTCACCCAAGCAGCGGACGACCAATTTTTAGCCCTACAGCCCTATCCCATCGCTGCCGATTTACCCCTCGAAACAACGATGGCCGAATCCTTGGACGACCCCTGGTCCGAAGCCCAAACTGACGAAGCGATTCCAGCCATCGTTGTGCCGAACCTGAATCCCTTTGAACCGAAGGGCCAATTCAATCCCAAGGTGGTGTTGACCTGGTTATCCGACTGGCCCGAACTGTTAGGGGAGTTTGCCACCCGGTATCAAACGGTTTTGGTGGGCGCACTCCTCGTCCTGGCGACCATTATTGGCATTGAGGTGTTCGATGCGGTGATCAGTACCCTCAATGTTTTGCCCTTGGTGGGACCGGGACTGGAAGTGTTGGGACTGATTTACTTGGGGCAATTTGTCTATAAGAACCTGCTCTGGAGCGATCGCCGCCGTGCCTTTTGGCGATCGCTCGATCTAGAACGGGCCAAGATTTTACGGTCCATTCGCGAGGGTGGGGACTCAACGGCCTCTGCCGAAAGTGTGGCATCTGCCTTGGAGGACAACTCGGCGGTCTTGGCCTTGCAACGGTTGCGCTCAATGAAGTCGTCCAATCGGGAGGGGGTTGGCTCCTTTGTGGCCCCCGTGGCGTTGGATATTGAGGCCCAATTCGCGTTAATCATCGACACCATCCGCACCATCCGCAACCTCCGGGCTGAAGCCAGCATTAAGCCTGGATTGCCTATCCCTGCCATTCTGCAAAGCGAAAGCGATCGCGAACGACAAGCATTAACCGCAGGACAGGACTACATCAAGGATCTGGCCAAACTGACGGACCTTACCCTTACGGCTGCGGTGCCGGAAGAAAACCTGAAACAAACCCTGGTGGGTCTGACGGGAACCGTTCAGGTGCTCATTCCCTTAGCAGGCTTGATCGACATTGACGCGCTCAGAGCCAAGCTGGAAAAGGAATTGGCCAAGGTCGAAAAGGACGTGCAAGCCCTTCAGGGGCGGTTGCAAAATGCCAAGTTTGTCAAACAAGCCCCGCCTGAGGTGGTCCAAGGCGCACGGGACGCCCTGGCTGAAGCTGAAACCCAAGCTGCTATTTTGCGCGATCGTTTGGAACGGTTGTAAGAGTCACATCGTCGTCAGATAAGTCTCTTTCCCTTCCAACGGCAGAACCCGCAACCGTTGGTTTTGTAAATCCGGCTCCAAGCCCAAGTTTTCCGAAGGTCTGGCAGAATAGACAGTATCATTATGTATCGCTTCCCAATCGCCTGTGCCGATTTGTACAGTTCCCACCTCATTTGAGATAGACCTGTGATGGACACCAACAACTTTTTGCGGCAAATGTTACTGCTTGGGATCGGCACCACCAGTTTTGTGGCGGACAAAGTGCGAGAAGTCAGTGAAGAATGGGTGCGGGAAGGACGACTGAACCCGGACCAGGCCAAAGCCTTCGTCGAAGATTTGATGCAACAGATGCGCACCGACCCCTCCGACTGGGAAGACCAAGTTCAACGCCAAGTGCGCAATTTAATGCAAGATCTAGGGGTTGGTCGCCAGTCCGAAATCGATGAATTGCGTGGCAGAATCGATCGCCTGGAGCGTCAAGTCCGAGACTTAGAAAATAAATTGTGGCGTTGATTCTCGACCAACCCTAACGCCGCAGAAAAATAGGGTCTCCAAATTTGTATTGGAGACCCCAGCGATGCTAAATAGCAGGAAAGCTTAACAGGCAGAAATACATTAACGCCGATTTGCCTAACCTCGAGACCGTCTTCTGCGCTGTTTGCGATTGGCGATCGCTTTGCGTTTGCGCTTTTCTAGAGGCGTTTCAAAGTGGCGATGTTTCTTCATATCGGGAAAAATCCCCGCCTTTGAGACTTCGCGCTTAAATCGACGTAATGTAGATTCAATTCCTTCGCTTTCGCCGGGAATTTCTTGGGTCATTC
>JBAVRC010000070.1:0-1501 GCA_049694615.1 Thermosynechococcaceae cyanobacterium
ACATAGGACTCAATCCGGTGGATTAGGCAAGAGACGATGAGATGGCTAAAAATTTAAGTTGATCTTGGAAGTATTGCCGATAGAGGAGACAGCGGGGAATGACCACATCTCCTTGTTTATGAATCAGCCCCATGCTGTAGAGCTGATAGGTTTGAATCAGTCCTATACGTAAGGGTTGTGTTGCAGTCGCAACCGTTAGGAATGCTTCGGCTAAACTGGGAGAATCGCTCAAATTTTTCCAATGTCTGCGGAGATGATCTTCATAAATCCCGACTGGAGTTGCTGCGTCTTGTAAGAGTTGATCGAGCGTCACATCCTGACAGGCTAAGTGATATAGGGCCAATCTGATCAAATAGGGGTGACCGCCCAACAGGTTCATCAATTGGGTTTGCTGATCAGGATTTAAGGTTAAGCGATGGCGCTGGGCTAAATCGTTGACCTGTTCAGCCGTAAAGTCCATCAACTCAATTGGGAGTCCCACATTAAAGGGGGATTGGTTAATATCGAGTTCGCCATAATTTTCGGTAGAATGGACGACGATTAAACGAAGTTTTTCCCACACTTCCATGGTTTTTGCTTCTTCGTACCAACTCCGCAACATTGGAAAGAAGCTTTGGGCAATATTACCATGCTGAAATAGGCGATCTACTTCATCTAATGCGATGACCAAAGCACCGTCGATGTACTCCAGCACATGCTCTTGTAGGTAGGTTGTGCAGTTAACAATACTGCCGCGATCGCACTCCCAATAGGTTTCCAACGCATTCTCCAGACGCAGTTTCTGGCTAATACAGGCACAAAACCAGCGCAGAAATTGGTTCAGGTCGCTCAGGGTGGCGGGGTCTGCTTGCAATAGGTTCAAGCGTACGGTTCGATAGTTTTGAGCTGCGGCATGGTGCAGAATCCGATCCACCAAGGAGGTTTTACCCATCTGTCGCGGAGCCTTAATGCGAATCAATGCGCCAGGTTTCAAGATGGTTTGATAGCAACGCACTTCGGTGGGGGGACGTTCAATATAAAAGGGCGAAGCCAAATTCACAGGCCCTTCCGGGAGTTCTGGGAGAGTTGCATCAGGGGAAATGAGGCGATCGCCTTCAGACCTCGCCACCTCACTCATCTCAGTCGAGGCGGAAGAACTTTCAGACAGGGACGCATCGAATTCAGTTCCGGTACCCAGTGCAATGATTTCCCAATTGACGCCCACAACCTCGCAAATGGCGATAAAGGGTTCGCGCTGAATGGCTAAGCCTCGCCAAAATCGCCGTAAAGTTGCTTGGGATGTATAGGCAGATTCCCACCAAGCAGCCGTCCAGGTTTTAGTCCAACCCTTTCTGCGTCGCGCCTGATCGACACAGGCGAGTCCCGCTGCTGAGGCCCGCAATGAGCTTGCCATGATCCTCCCGATCTAGGGGTTCCATACCATTGTGGCTATTCTTGCCCCCTTTGAGAACCGGCATTTTCAAAGTGAGTCGCAAACTGAGTCGAACCGTCGCAAATTGAG
>JBAVRC010000071.1:0-7384 GCA_049694615.1 Thermosynechococcaceae cyanobacterium
GGGTGAGGGCAAGAGCAGTATTGCTGTCCCGCATTGAGTGGGTACCCTGGAGTCGCTCAGAATAACAACGTTATGATAAGAATGTTGATATTTTTTAATATTCTTCAATGGTTGCCGTCACGCCCCATGCGTCTCGCTTAAAAAACACCCTTAAACAATCGCTCTTCTTTGGCCAGGAGCCCAGTTGGGAATTGTTTGCCATCCTGCTGGTGTACTTTGTCCAAGGCATTTTGGGCTTGGCTCGCTTGGCGATGAGCTTTTTTCTGAAGGACGATTTGGGCCTCTCCCCCGCTGAGGTGGCGGCCATGATGGGGGTGGTGTCGTTGCCCTGGGTCTTGAAGCCCCTATTTGGGTTTACCTCGGACAGTCTGCCTCTGTTTGGCTATCGCAGGCGCTCCTATCTCTGGTTGTCCAGTATTTTGGGCTGTTTATCCTGGTTTAGTCTCGGTTTTATCGTGCATTCGGCTTGGGCGGCAACCTTGGCGATCGCCCTGAGTTCTCTCTCCTTGGCAGTTAGCGATGTGATTGCCGATTCCATTGTGGTGGAACGGATTCGGGATGGCGAGTCCCAAAGCGATGCCGGGGCATTGCAGTCGTTGTGTTGGGCGACAACTGCCGTTGGCGGTTTAATTACGGCCTATTTAGGCGGTTTTTTACTGGAACGGTTGAGTATTCGCACGATTTTTTTAGTGACATCAACCTTTCCTTTGCTCATTTGCATTACAGCGAGTTTAATTCAGGATGCCAAAGTCGCCGTCCCGACCAACTTAGAGGGGGCCAAAGCGCATCTACGCCAAATTCGGACGGCGATCGCCCAAAAGCAGATCTGGTTACCGGTTGTGTTTATCTTTCTATGGCAGGCCACCCCTAGTTCAGACTCTGCCTTTTTCTTCTTTACCACCAACGAGCTAGGGTTTCAGCCGGAATTTTTAGGGCGGGTTCGTTTGGTGACTAGCATTGCCTCTTTGGCTGGGGTTTGGGTCTTCCAACGGTTTCTGAAAACCATTCCCCTGCGGCGCATTTTTCTATGGAGTACCATCATTTCGGCGGCACTGGGCATGACCACCCTGTTGCTGGTCACCCATGCCAATCGCAGCCTTGGGATTGATGATCAATGGTTTAGCTTAGGCGACAGCCTCATTCTGACCGTCATGGGGCAAATTGCATTTATGCCTGTTCTGGTTTTGGCGGCTCAACTGTGCCCACCGGGCGTCGAGGCGACGATGTTTGCGATTTTAATGTCGGTTTGCAATCTGGCTGGGTTGCTTTCCCATGAATCTGGAGCGCTGTTAACCCACGGGTTGCGAATTACCGAAACCAATTTCGATTTGCTGTGGCTGTTGGTGGTCATTGCTAATCTAGCTACCCTATTGCCGCTACCCCTGCTCCATTGGCTTCCTTCAACACCTGTGAATTTTGCAATGACCGATCCTGAGTCAAAGTCTGCGATCGCACGGGATGTGAATCCGGCATCGGAACTGGTGCTTGCATCGGCGGAAATCAAGCCTCCAGTTCAACTGGCTCCCGATTAATCCAAATGGCATAACTTAAAATTCATTTGTAAATATTTCTGGAGAAAACATTTCTTTTAATGCGTGTAAGTAAGGCATAAAGGTACTTGTGTCTAAATCGATTGATCGAGATTCTAGTTCTCTCCCTAGCAGATGGAGCATTTGATGAACCAATTCCCAATGCACCTTCAACTTAGGATAAAGCATGACACACAACGGAAACAATTCTTCTTGGACAACGGCTAAACTTTTTTCTAAAACACAAACGAATAAGTAAATTTGAAACATTTCTACGTCACGGTGACTAGAAATTCTTACAATAGAATCGCTAAGTTTACCGCTATAAGTCTGAAAGTTTGGGTATATCTGAAGCACCCGTTCCACAATCTTTTCAGCAATCTCGCCGCTATATTGCAACAGGTGTTGTACCGCAATGAGATTCGGCGCATCGCTTGGAAGATTTGCGGCGGCCTCATAGGCTCTGTGTAATGGCATGTATAAATGGTCGTCAATCACCTTAAAGCAATTTTCAAATAATGCTTGCTCTAAAGGTGAGAGTTGACCTTTTAGCAAAAAACCTGTGTAATGAAATTGCATACTGACAAAGGCAATAACACGGGGATCATTTTTGGTATATTTCTTGCGAATGCGAGCAATATCTGGTCCAATGAGAGCAGGCACTCTACTGTAGTTCACATTCTGGACATAAAAATCCAAAGCTTTTTCATAAATATGAAATGTATCTTGAGAAATTTCCCAGGGGTTAACCAATCGCCGATCAATTTGATGCCGCTGAATTTCGTCTGCTAAGATTGACTCGGTTTGTGACCAAGCTTTTAAACTGACTTGACGCAGAGAGTCTAGAAGTTTTTCTGCTGCACTGGCTCGAATTCCTTTTTTTAAAGCAGGAAACTCTTTGTTGACTTCCGTGGCTGTGTCAAACGGTTGAGATAGATTTTTGATGTACTTTTTTGCCCATTGTTGAGCCAGAACAGAGGGTTTTGAAGTATTCATCTGGATAGGTTCATGAAACAGTATGAATGAATTGCAGGATATTGCTTAGAGTGCCCTCCTGATATCTCGTGATTGACCTATTTTGAGTTTGGATGCTCCTATTCTCATAAGACGACTCGTTGCCCGGTTTCCACAGGGTGTTGCAACCAATCCTGGGGGTTTAATTGGGGGGACAGGTTGGCTACTCAACACTGCATGAATCGCGGCTTGCAGATCAGCATCGGGACCGGTTCGGTATTGCTGGGATAACTGCGATAGAGTTGACCACGTTACACCAGATGAACCGTTTCGTCAAACAAGCAAAAGTCAGAGGGACAAGCGGCTGGATAGGCTTGGGCCACGACCTGTTTTTCGTCCCAAGGTTATGGCGATCAATCGCCCGTCTCCCAATTCATCCCAGATTTCCGCAAAACGTCCATCCCAAGGCATGATGGAGATAAATAGAGCGATTGTCATTCTTTCTTATTCCCTTGTTGCAGTTGTTTTAATTTCCTATGGCGTCTTCTCTCAGCGGTGCTCAAATCCGTCAGACTTTCTTGGACTTTTTTGCAGAACGAGGGCATCAGATTTTGCCCAGTGCCTCCCTTGTGCCTGAAGATCCCACCGTGCTGCTCACGATCGCCGGGATGTTGCCTTTCAAGCCCATCTTTCTGGGACAGCGGGAGGCAGAGGTTCCACGCGCCACCACTTCCCAGAAATGTATTCGCACCAACGACATCGAAAACGTGGGGCGCACGGCACGGCACCATACCTTCTTTGAAATGCTGGGCAACTTCAGCTTTGGAGATTACTTTAAGGAACAGGCGATCGCCTGGGCGTGGGAATTATCCACCCAAGTGTTTAAGCTACCCGCCCAGAGTCTGGTGGTGAGTGTCTTTGAAGATGACGATGAAGCCTATGCCATTTGGCGCGATCAAGTTGGTGTACCGGAAAACCGGATCCGACGCATGGGGGCCGAGGACAATTTCTGGGTGTCAGGACCAACCGGACCCTGCGGCCCTTGCTCGGAACTGTACTACGACTTCCACCCGGAACAGGGCGACGAGAACATTGATTTAGAAGACGACACCCGCTTCATTGAGTTTTATAACTTGGTGTTCATGCAGTACAACCGGGATGCGGACGGCAACCTGACCCCGCTGCAAAATAAGAACATCGACACCGGAATGGGCCTAGAACGGATGGCTCAAATTCTGCAAAAGGTGCCGAACAACTACGAAACCGATCTCATTTTTCCGATTATTACAACTGCTGCCGAAATTGCGGGTATTCAATACAAAAATGCAGACGCCAAAACCAAAATTTCCCTTAAAGTGATTGGCGATCACGTGCGGTCGGTGGTCCACATGATTGCCGATGGCATTACGGCCTCCAACACGGATCGCGGCTATGTGCTGCGGCGGTTGATCCGACGGGTGGTGCGGCATGGTCGCTTAATTGGCATTGAAGGCGGGTTTATTGCCCAGGTTGCCGAAACCGCGATCGCCTTATCCGAAACGGCCTATCCCACGGTGCGGGAACGGGATGCCCTCATCAAAGCCGAACTAGAGCGCGAAGAAGCCCAATTCCTGAAAACCTTGGGTCGCGGCGAAAAACTCTTGGCCGAGATCATGGCCCGTCAACCCCAGCAAATTTCTGGGGAAGATGCCTTTATTTTGTACGATACCCACGGCTTCCCCCTGGAATTAACCCAGGAAATCGCCGAGGAGCAAGGGTTGAGCGTGGATGTGGCTGCCTTTGAAACCGAGATGGCCAAACAGCGCGATCGCGCCCGTGCCGCCCATGAAACCATTGACCTCACGGTGCAGGGCGCATTGGACCAACTTGCGGAACACATCCATCCCACCACCTTTTTGGGCTATACCGAGCCCACCGCCACGGCACAAGTGGTGGCGCTGTTAGTGGCAGGTAAATCGGTCGAAGGGGCTGAAGCCGGAACCGCTGTCCAAATTGCTTTAGACCAGTCGCCCTTCTATGCCGAGTCTGGGGGACAAGTGGGCGATCGCGGTTATTTATCTGGGCCAGATCGACTGGTGCGCATTGAGGATGTCCAGAAGGAATCCGGCATCTTTATCCATTATGGGCGTGTTGATCGGGGCACTTTACAGATTGGGGATACCGTTACCGCTCAGATTGATCGCGCTTGCCGTCGTCGTGCTCAGGCCAACCACACGGCCACCCACCTATTACAAGCGGCCCTGAAGAAATGGGTGGATGAGTCCATTAGCCAAGCTGGGTCTTTGGTGGCCTTTGATCGCCTGCGTTTCGACTTCAACTTTAATCGCGGCTTAAAACCGGAAGAGCTGCAACAGCTCGAAGACCAAATCAACACCTGGATCGCCGAAGCCCACGACACTGAGACCACGGAAATGTCCCTAACTGAGGCCAAAGCCAAGGGGGCGATCGCCATGTTTGGCGAAAAGTATGGCGCACAGGTGCGGGTGATGGATGTGCCTGGGGTTTCGATGGAGTTGTGCGGCGGCACCCATGTCAACAACACGGCTGAAATTGGGTTGTTCAAGATTGTGGCTGAAACGGGGATTGCTGCTGGGGTGCGGCGGATTGAGGCGGTTGCAGGACCATCGGTGTTGGAATACTTGAATGTACGGGATGCGGTGGTCAGGGATCTGGGCGATCGCTTTAAGGCCAAACCGGAGGAATTGCCGGAACGGGTGAGTGCCCTGCAAACCGAACTGCGTCAAACCCAAAAGCAACTTGAGGCCCTTAAATCGGAACTGGCCTTAGTCAAGTCAGAACAACTGTTCGATCAGGCTGAAACGGTCGGGAACTTTAACCTTTTAGTGGCCGAACTTGAAGGGGTTGATCCGGCTGCGTTACAAACTGCTGCTGAACGGCTCTTGCAAAAAATTGGCGAGGGGGCTGTGGTTTTGGGTTCTGCTCCCGAAGCGCAGAAGGTGAGTTTGGTGGCAGCGTTTAGTCCCGGTGTTGTCCAACAGGGGTTACAGGCAGGGAAATTTATTGGGGCGATCGCCAAAATCTGTGGAGGCGGTGGCGGCGGACGACCCAACCTGGCTCAGGCTGGAGGCCGCGATCCCAGCAAGCTGAAGGAAGCACTAGCAGCGGCACAAAAGCAGCTTAAAGACCATTTAAGCTAAATTTATCGTAATTCAAGACGAGACAGCGAATGGGTAACCCAACACTTTACGATCAAGATTTTCTAAAGTGGACTCAACAACAAGCTGAATACTTACAGCAGAAAAATTGGGCTGCCTTAGATATTAAAAACCTGCTAGAGGAGTTAGATACATTGGGAAGGAGCGAACAAAAAGAACTTGGTAGTTACTTCCAGGTTCTTTTAATGCACTTACTCAAATATCAATATCAACCTGAACGCAGAACCAAAAGTTGGGCCAGGACGATATCTAACTGCCGCGACAAAATTCAAGACTGCTTGGAAGATACACCGAGTTTACATCGGTTGCTGCAAGACCCTACGTGGCTGGAAAAACAATATCGACGCGGACGGCGGGATGCGGCAAAAGAGACACAAAAGCCACTAGAACTATTTCCATCAGAGTGTCCGTATACGGTGGAGCAGATTCTCGATCCAAATTTTCCCTTGGCTTGAGTTAATCCCACTGACTACTGAGTACTCAGTATGTCCGAAAGGGGAGAGGGTTCGGCAACACCAAACCCCTGGGCATAATCCACCCCAATTTCTCTGACCATTTCTAGAATCGAACTATTTTCCACATACTCTGCGATCGTTTGCATTCCCATGACATGGCCAATCCGATGAATCGCATCGGTTAGGGCTAAAGAGGTAGGATCATTTGCAATTTCTTTAACAAAACCACCATCAATTTTCAAAAAATCTACAGGCAAATTTTTGAGATAAGCAAAAGAAGACATGCCACTACCAAAGTCATCTAGAGCAAAGTGACATCCCAGTTGCTTAAGGTCTAGAATGAGCTTCGCTGCCTGACTTAAATTATTAATCGCTACAGTCTCCGTAACTTCAAAGCAGATCAATTCAGGTGGAATCTGATGTTGTTTAAACTGTTCGTGCAAAAAATTAATGAACTGCGGGTCATTAATACTAGCACCAGACAGGTTGATTGCGTATAAACAGTGCGTATTTTGGAGAGGAGAACATTGCTGACGATTACGGGAATGCTCTCCCAAACAGGCGAAGAAGGTGCGAATGACCCAGCGATCAATCTGGGGCATGAGATTGTAACGTTCAGCCACGGGAATAAATGCCATGGGCTGTACTAACTGTCCTGATTCATCCTGAAGACGCAACAGAATTTCATAATGCTCGCGATAATGATTTGTGCGAGACAAGGAAAGCATCGGCTGGAAATAAAGACGAAAATGGTTGTGTTCCAGCGCTTCTGAGATCCGCTCAATCCATTGCTTTTGCTTGTGTTGACTAAACAGCTGGTGTTCATCTGCGCAATAGACCTGCACACGATTCCGTCCACCATTTTTAGCCACGTAGCAAGCTGCATCCGCCATGCCTAAAATACCCGCCGTGGTAATCAATGTATTGGCATCAATCCCCACTAAGCCGATGCTGACCCCAATCATGAAGGTTTTGCCCTCATAGACGAACCGTAGTTCTCGAAGGCTTTGACACATGTTATTGGCAATAACCAATCCCTTCTGAACAGAGCATTGTTTAAGTAATAGACCAAATTCATCGCCACCCAAACGTGCCAGAACATCCGTAGAACGGACTTGAGACTGAAGTAAAGCCGTAACCTGTCGCAACAGTTCATCTCCGGCGGCATGGCCACAGGTATCGTTGACAATTTTGAACTGATCGAGATCTAAATAGCACAGGACATGGTGCTGATTGAGGGTTTTAGTTGTACTGAGAGCATTCTCCAGAC
>JBAVRC010000072.1:0-2016 GCA_049694615.1 Thermosynechococcaceae cyanobacterium
ATCGTATGCAATAGTTTTAACGGTGCATCGATACGTTGTCCGACCCAGGCGGCATAATCGCAAACTGCTTCAGACAGAATCGAACCATCAATGCACGCCAGTATCCAATTTGTAGTGTTATTCACTAGCGAGGCTTTGCCTCAGACCAACGAGTCGTGGGTAACGCTTCATAACCTTGGGTGGGCTCCGCTGGTACCGGTATGGTAAAGTTACTATTCCGGTATTAGATCGCTGAGCGATCAGACTTATTAAGGTTAAAAGATGAAAGCCAACGGAGCCCGCTGTTATGGTATCTCAAAACGTTGCCGAAATAATCAAAAATCATGTCACTCTGGAAGTCGAATGCATTGATCGTATGTACCTGAATGGCTATGTGCCGAGCCTGCAGACCGAAGGCGGGTTCGTTCACTTCGTTCGCACCCATTTGGGTTACCCCATTGCATCGACGGCGGTTATTTCACCGATGTCGAAAACCTTTGTCCAGGCTATTGAGGCGTTTGCCAAACAACAGCAGGTGGATATGGTGGCCTTTGGCAAACATCAACGTAAAGATGAGGTAACCCAAGACTATCTGGCTCGCACAACGGTTAACGAAGGCGTGTTATACATCGGCAAGGCACAGGAGAAAGCCGCTGTTTTCCGAACGATTCATAAACGTAACGCCGAAACCGGGAAAGCCTATCCTTGGATCAGCCGGGGATCGGCCATGCCCAACCATTACTACTTCTATCTGCTAGACGAAGACTTCGGTCCTCTGTTCATCAAATTTTGTGCCTACTTTCCCTATGCCGTTAAGGTCTGTATCAACGGGCATGAATGGGTTAAGCGCCAGTTGCATAAAGCAGGCATTGCCTTCGAAGCCTTGGATAATGGCGTGTTGTCCTGCGAGAACTCCACGCACTTACAAGAAATCTGTGATTCGCTCGATAGCGAAAAAATCGATGCGGTGTTCCGCAAATGGCTTGCACGCTTGCCTCATCCCTACCGAGCGGAAGATCGTGCTGCCGGTTATCGCTATGAACTGTCGATACTGCAGGCCGAGTTTTCGCTGACCCAGGTCTTGGATTTTCCCCGGACCGGGCGGCAATTCTTTGAGGAAGTCATCCGTGAAAACCTGGATATTGGCCGCCCGGAGCAGGTGCAATTGATTTTCAATCGGCGGGTGACCAAGCGTACGCCCGGTAATTTTCGGACGCGGGTGCTCACTGAAGGCGTGGTGCCTTCGCTCTACGCACAATATAAGCACACCAAGATCAAGCAATACCACAAAGAAGGTCGAGCCCTTCGCACCGAAACTACCCTCAACAATACCTATGACTTTGCCATCGGACGCAAACTGTGCAATCTGCCCGCACTCCGGGAGATCGGCTTCTCAGCCAACCGACGGCTACTTAACGTTCAAACTCTCAGTCATGACTGTACGATCGGCAAAGCCAAATTCGATGCGGTAATCCAACCCATCGTCCACAACAAGCAACGTGCCAGCGCGCTCCACTTCGGCGACTCCCGCGTACTCGCCTTGATGCAGGCGTTGTGTTTGTTCGAACTGTTGCCGGAGGGCTTCCGGAACACCGACCTTCGCCTTAAAGTGGCGGGACTGCTCGAGCAGGATCCATCCACTTATTCGCAGGGAAGAATGACCTACGATCTCAGACGACTGCGTTTACATGGCTTGATTGAGCGACTACCACACTCCAATCGCTACCGTGTCACAGCGGACGGAGTTCGGATCATGCTGTTTTTCACCCGCGCTGAAGCGCGCTTCTTCGGGGTCGCACTGGCCATCGAACAACCCATAGCATCCGGCCAAGCTCCTCGCGTTCTGGTTCAGGCCAGTCAAGCCATCGATAAACTGATTCAGGAGGTTAAAATGGCAGCCTGAAAACTTGACTCATTTTTAAAGATCAATTTCACTCAAGGAGTTCTAGTCTGAATATCTTTCACTTTTTTCAATTTTCAGCTTTGTAAGGTACAAAGTTCTTAGCTTAGTTATTTTTATTGCCACCTTGCCTTTCC
>JBAVRC010000073.1:0-3907 GCA_049694615.1 Thermosynechococcaceae cyanobacterium
GGACGTCGAGCCCCTGCAACCCGTTGCCCCCCCCCACGGAGAATGAACCTGTCCAAATCGAACTCACCCAGCGCGGCTATATTCGATGGCTGCGCCAATCCGGGCGATCGCGCCGGAAAGAACCGGGCGAAAAACTGGATCAACTGCAAGAAAACACCCAAGACTTGACGGTTTATACCGGAACCGCACGATTGTCCGAGTCGCTGTTAGCGTTTACGGGAAGCGGGAAAGCCTATACAATGAGCCTCGCCGACATGCCGGGATCCTCAGGGCGCGATCGCGGGACGCCGTTGGTGACCTTGTTGAGCGAATCGGCCCAGTCCGAAACCATCGTGGCTCAATTTTTACCCGCTGACTATGCCGCTGCGGATCGCTTTGTCTTGCTGACCCAACAAGGCCGTTTGAAATGGCTGTCCACCGCCGAATTTGTGGAGCTATCGGCACGGGGGTTAAGCACACTCAAACTGAAAGACAACGACCAATTGCAGTTTGTGATCCCGGCTACTCTGGGGATGGAAGTGGCGATCGCCACCTCCGCAGGGCGCTTCATTCGCTTCCCTCTCGTTGAAGTGCCAGAGATGGGACGTCCGGCTCTAGGCAATCAGGTCGTGCGCCTACTGCGACAAGAAACCTTAGTGGGGCTGGCTGCGGTGATGCCCGATGCCGAAGTTGTGCTGGTCTCTCGTAGCGGTTATAGCAAACGGTTGTCGGTCCAAATTGCGCGCCTGGGGCATCCCGGCGGGCTAGGAACTCCTTTGATGCAATTTGCCCAAAAATCCGATGCCTTGGTCGCGATGGTGTCCCTGTCAATCGACACCGAGGTTCTGATCAGCACCAACCAAAACCGAGTTGCCTATTTACCCCCCCAAGACTTACCCCTAGCCACAAAAGAGGGAGCAGGGAGCCTCTGGGTTAAACTCAAAACTGGGGAACAGATTATCAATGTAATATCGGTCAGAAACCAAACTCCATAAATCAAGAACGCAGTACAAGGCTCAGATGTAAGGTTGGACATGATAGAACCTCCCCATTGCGAACATTCTATGGCGCGGAAAGTTTCACCCGCGCTGCAAAGGGTTCAGTGGGGAGCCTGTGCCCTTGGCCTCAGTTTGGGCATTGGTCTAACCCTGACTAATCCCAAGCAAGACGCCTACACTGCATTTGCCACAAAAACCGTCTCCCAATTCTTGGTTAAAGATCTGTGTCGGGTGAATGAGCAAGCCCCAAAACTTTTCGATTCCTTTCTCAAGGATGGGTGCAAAACGTTAATGCAACAGGGCGAAGTGGAAATTCATGCCTTCATTGCCCACAATACCCAGCGGCAAGACTTTTTCTTGTTTAGTCTTTACACCACAGACTTTCCCATCCGTCCCCTCAGGGTTTTGGGTATTTTTAACCAGTTTTTCTTGATCTCCTAACGCTTGAGGAATGCGGGCAATCGACCCTGGAGCCTTCCTAGAAACAATTCAAATTCGGGCACCTTTAACTGGAGGGCAAGGAAACCAAAGAGGACCAAACCCACCAATCCCGCAACGCTCAGTTCACCCAACAGGAGCAAGAATCCTTCTTTTCCTAACACCAATTGCAGCCCCTGTAAGGTCCCCCAACTGCTCATCCCAGCCACAACACTGGCCAAGGCGAGTCCCACGATGGGGGCAATCCAAGACCGCAACTGCAAGCCATTCAACCGTCGGTTCAAAATCCACAGCAAGGCAATCATCGAAAAAAGATTGACGCTAACCGTGGCCAACACCAAGCCCGGTGCGCCGAAGTTGAAAAATCGCACAAAGATATAGTCCATCGCGGCATTGATCGCAATATTGATCAAGCTGATGCGAAAGGGGGTGTCCCCATCTCCCAAGGCGTAGAAGACCCGTACCAACACATCCCGTCCCAGGTAGACAAACATGCCCAAGCTATAGGCAATTAACACGGGCGCAACTACATCGGAAGCATTGGCATCAAAGGCATAGCGTTCGTAAATCACCCGCACAATGGGAAACGCCAAGGCCATCATGAGGGCACCCAAGGGCAGCATGGTCACCGCCGTGAGCATCATGCCCTGGCGAATCCGCACTTTGAGTTCGGGCCAATCTTGCGGGTCCGTCAGCCGCGAAAAAATGGGGAGCAACGGGACCAAAATCATGTTGGATAAGATGCCAAGCGGGGTTTGCACCAGCAGGGTGGAGTACCCCAAGGCTGAGGCTGCTCCCGGAATATAGGAGGCAAAAAAGAGGTCGGTGTAGACATTAATTTGCATCATCCCAGAGGAGAAGGTGGCTGGCCCCAAGATTTTGAACACATCCTGTACTCCAGGACGGCGAAAGTTAAAGCGCAGCCGCAGACCGCCCATTTTGGCCCGCCATTGGGCGGGAACTTGGACCAACCATTGCAAAATAGCCCCCGCTAGGGTCCCATAGGCCAAAACCATCCCGCCGATGTGGGCATATTGCGGATCGATGATTTTGCTGCCCAAGGCCAGCAAGAGTCCGCCAATCCCCAAAATGACCGTTGCGCTCGACAAAAGCGGGCTGACCGAAGGTAACCAATATTGGTCCGCCGCATTCAGGGATCCGAATCCAATCCCAATCAACCCCGCCAACAAGGCCATGGGAGCCATAATCCGCAGCTGTTCAATGGCGATCGCCCGAGTTTGCAGTAGGGTTTGGAAATGCTCTGGGCTTTTGGCCTGCTCAGCCGCCACAAACAGACCAGGGGCCACTAAGTGCAGCAACGGTTCGGCAAACACCATCAACGCCAGGGTGAACACAATCAAAATTCCCCCCACCAGGGTGGTGATGGTTTCCACCAGAGGGGCGGTGTCTTCTTTGGGGCGTTTGGACAAAACGCTCACAATGGCGCTATGAAACGGGCCATTGATGCCCCCCAGCAAGATCAAGAAAAAACTAGGAATGACATAGGAATAGTTATAAGCTTCAAAGGCCGGACCCACCCCAAAGGCTGCGGCGATCGCCTGTTGGCGAAACAATCCGGCAACTTTACTAATGAGGGTGGCGATCGCCACAATGGTGGCAATGCTGGCCAGAGACCGACGGGCCGATTTGGGGGATTCGCTCACAGAGATTGATACACCAGTACAAACATTCACCTATTTAAGCGCGACGGCTAGCCCATTGGGGTATTTACCCCACCTAATTCCCCGGTCCAGACCCAGATGAACCCCATTATTGAAATTCTTCTAGAAAATATACAGAACTTTACAATCCTCGAAAACTCTTTGCACAAAAAGTTGTCTAGCCCCAGCAAATTCGGGGAAATCTAGGAGGACAAGACTTAAAGTTTGGGGGTAATCATGCGGGGGAATTCTCTTGATACACGTGCACAACAGTCCCACCGACAACGGGTTAGTGTGCAGGCACAAGAGGAGATTGATCGGGTTCTGGCCATGGTCGCGCTACGGATTTGCCGAACCTTAAATGTGGAGGAAATACTGCAAACCGCAACCCATGAAATTCGACAGTCCCTTCAGACCGACCGTGCGGTGATCTATCGATTCGAGGCGAACGGCAGTGGGTCCATGGTGGCCGAGGCCGTTGGTGCACCTTGGCCCTCCCTCTTACAACAGACCACTGAGGATCCCCGCC
Organism: Thermosynechococcaceae cyanobacterium; assembly: GCA_049694615.1. Taxonomy (GTDB): domain Bacteria; phylum Cyanobacteriota; class Cyanobacteriia; order Thermosynechococcales; family Thermosynechococcaceae; genus JAAURS01. Next base: position 3,606 of record JBAVRC010000073.1, read on the forward strand.
TTGCCGATTATTGGCAACAGGTGTGTGCCAATGGCCAGGTCCAGGTGATTGCGAATGTTGGCGCTCAGGATCAGAACGAGTATCGTCTTAATCTCCTGGCAAAAGCGCAAATCAAAGCCAATTTGGCCATTCCCATTGTGCGATCGCAAAACGTGTGTCTCAACCCAAGCCAAGGATCTGAAACCTCAACCCTGTGGGGATTCATTGCGACCCAACAATGTGGCGAGCCCCGAGAATGGACCGTATCCGAAATCGATTTTCTCCAACAATTGGCCATTTACATAGAACTCGCGATTCAACGG
>JBAVRC010000074.1:0-3414 GCA_049694615.1 Thermosynechococcaceae cyanobacterium
GTACCAACAGGCGCTCAGTCGGCGTCAGCCCGGTTGGAATAGCATTGATCGAGCGCTAAAACCATCCAGCCCTACCTTAACTTTTTCAGAACCTCTATACGGGGTTGAGGGTCGATTGCTGGGGGTCGTAGGGGTTGAGGTTGCATTGACCTACTTCCGTTCGTTTTTGCGATCGCTATCAACCCCCCAACCCATCGACATTCTGATTGCTGATTTCAGGGATTCATGGGCAATCTCCGCCACCTCCTCTATGATCTGGGGCGATCAACCCAATCCCATCCAACCCAAGAGCGAAGCCAAAGGGAGGGATTCACTCTTAGCGGCTGCTATCCCAGCGTTAAAGCGGATTTCAGCTCAGACCGACAAAGTTCAGTCCCTCCAAAGTGCAACCTTTCAATTCCAGGGCAGTTCCTATGTGCTGTGGGTTGCTCCGTTACGAGATGTGCCAGGTCTGAATTTATCCGTAGCGGTGGTGGTCTCAAATCCTGCCTTAACGCAACAAATTCAGGATCACGGACGAGAAACGTTATTACTCTGCGTTGTCGTTTTGCTAACCGCCGTGTTGTTTGGCTTAATCGCAGCGCGTCGATTAAGTCAAGGACTACAGCAGTTAATTGCCGCAGGCCAAGCCTTAGCGGAGTCAGCCCAACAAGGATTTGGCGTTAGCGATCCCCATCGAATGTTTCCCAATAGCCACGTTGCTGAACTGAGTCAACTGGCGCAGACCTTTAACCGCATGGCCCATTATCTCAAACAATCCTTTGATGAGTTAGAAACGCGGGTCCAACTCCGAACCGCAGCACTGAAACAGTCGGAAGAGAAATTTGCCAAGATTTTTTATCACCACCCCAACCCCATTGCTATTAGCCGACTCGAAGACGGCTGTTTCGTGGATGCGAACGAAAGTGCCCTAAGTATGCTCGGTTATGAGCGAAATGAATTTATTGGTAAAAGCAGCGTTGATTTGAATACGGGGACCACTCTCGAACAGCGTCAACAGGCTATTCTCAGCATTCAAACTCAGGGACCCATTCGCGGTCTGGAAAGCCATCTGAGAACTAAGTCCGGCGAGATTAAAACCATTCTATACTCAGCAGATTTAATTGAACTTGATGGCGAAGTCCATTTGATTAGCATCGTCCATGACATTACTGATCGCAAGCGCATCGAAGAAGCCCTACGCCGTTCCGAGGAAAAGTTTGCCAAGGTTTTCCATGCCAATCCCAGCCCCATGACCATCAGTCGGGTCGCAGACGGGTATTTTTTGGAAGCCAATGCCAGTGCCGCCCAATTCTTAGAAACGGATCGATCTGAAGTGGTGGGAAAAACCAGCTTCGATTTGCAGATTTGGGTCGATCCACAGCAACGCCATCAGTTTTTGCAAACCCTGCAACACCATGCCCAAGTGCAAAGCCAAGAATGCGTTCTTCGCACCACCTTGGGAAACTATCGTACCGTTCTGTTTTCTGCTGAAATGGTGGATATCGACGGGCAACTGTGCCTGATTAGCATCATCAATGACATTAGCGATCGCCGTCAGGCCGCTGAAGCCCTGCAACAGGCTGAAGAAAAGTATCGCAGTATCTTTGAAAACTCCGTCGATGGTATTTTTCAATCCACACCCACGGGACAGTTTTTGAGCGCGAATCCAGCTTTGGCCGAAATCTATGGCTACGAGTCGCCAGAAGCCTTGCTGGACGAACTGACCAACATCCATCAGCAGCTTTATGTGAATCCACAACGACGTGCGGACTTTATTTCAACCATTGAGCAGCAGGAAGCCATCAGCAATTTTGAATCCCAGGCTTATCGACGGGATGGTCGCATTATTTGGGTGTCCGAAAATGCACGAGCCGTGCGCGATGAACAAAATCAACTGCTATATTACGAGGGTACGGTTAAGGATATTACGGACAAAAAAGTAGCAGAAGAAGCATTACGGTATGCCAAAGCCGACGCCGAAGCAGCCAACCAAGCGAAAAGTGTTTTTTTGTCTAACATGAGTCACGAACTCCGTACCCCCCTCAACGCCATCTTAGGGTTTACACAGGTTCTCCGCCGCGACCCAATGCTTTCTGCCCAGCAACAAGAGCAGATCGATATTATTCATCGGAGCGGCGAGTATTTGTTGGACATGATCAACGATGTATTGGATATGGCCAAAATTGAAGCCGGTCGGACCCAGGCCCATTTGGCCAACTTCGATCTGTATCAATTGCTAGAAACCTTAGAACGTATGTTTCGCCTAAAAGCCGAATCTAAGGCGTTAGCGTTGATGTTCCATACCGCCGCGAATGTCCCACAGTTCATCAAAACCGACGAAGGTAAACTTCGCCAAATTTTGATCAATTTGCTGGGCAATGCTATTAAATTTACCCAGCACGGTACGGTCTCGTTAACGGTTCGGTCAGCATCCTTGACGGACGAGACTGGCGGCCAAGCGCTCCAGTTTGAAGTCGAAGATACAGGACCAGGCATTGCATTGCATGAACTAGACACGATTTTTGAACCGTTTATCCAAAGCCACCTTGGACCACATCCGCAAACCGGAACTGGACTCGGTTTACCCATCAGCCGAGAATTTGCCCATTTACTGGGCGGAGAGCTTTCGGTGTCCAGTTGTGTGGGCGAGGGGAGTCATTTTTACTTGCACCTCCCGATTGAAATTGAATCGGTTTCAACGGTCAACCTTAAAGCTGCATCACGCAGGCGGCAGGTGGTCGGGTTGGCGGCGGGTCAACCGCGCTATCGTCTGTTGGTCGTCGATGATCGCTGGGAAAGTCGCAAACTGATTGCCAATTTATTGGAACCTTTGGGGTTTGAGGTGCGCGATGCCGAGAATGGACAAGTGGCGATCGCCCTCTGGGAACAGTGGGAACCCCATTTAATTTGGATGGACATGCAAATGCCAGTTATGGATGGGTATACCGCCACGCAATACATTAAGTCCCATCTCAAAGGTCAGGCTACCGTTATTATTGCGTTGACGGCTAGTGCACTAGATTCGGAAAAGGAAATCGTTTTGTCGGCAGGATGCGATGATTTTGTGCGTAAGCCATTTCGCGAAGAAACTATTTTTTCCGTCTTAGAAAAACATTTGAATGTTCGTTTTGCATGGGATGATATTCCTGCTACTGTTTTTCGGGAAACCAACACCTCTGAATTAGAAAATTTATTGAATCCAGACAACTTAAAGCAAATGCCTGTGGACTGGATTAAGTCTCTCCATCAGGCCGCTCAGGAAGTTAATAATCCAGCTTTATTGACCTTGATCGATCAAATTCCAGAATCCAATTACTCTTTAGCAAAGTCCCTTAACCCTCTTTTGTTACTCTCATCAGAGAAAAATCTGAAACCCTCTCTAGGCAAAGATCTTTGCTGAACCCCTCCAAATTCATGAAAGTGTTAGGAAAT
>JBAVRC010000075.1:0-1597 GCA_049694615.1 Thermosynechococcaceae cyanobacterium
GCCTTTGTCCCAGCAAAATTGCTTCTTCAACATTGTGCGTTACGAGAACCATGGTCGTGGCCGTCTCCTTCCAAAGGTTAAGCAAAAAATCTTGGAGGCGTCGCCTAAGCTGCACATCCAACGCCGAGTAGGGTTCATCCAACAAAAGAACAGCCGGTTTGACCACAATAGAACGGGCGATCGCAACCCGCTGCCTCATGCCGCCCGAAAGTTGATGCGGATAGAGCTTACGAGCATGGGAAAGTCCCACATGCTCAATCAGATCTCGGACTAAGTGGCGATAGCTTGGAGGGCGATCGCCCCTGATCTGGAAGCCAAACCCAATATTCTCTTCAACATTCATCCACGGATACAAGTTGTACTCTTGAAAGACCATGCCAATTTCTGGCGTAATCCCACTTAATGCCTGTCCGCGAAACAGAATACGACCCGACGAGGGCTGACGAAACCCTCCCATAAGCATTAACAGCGTAGACTTGCCGCCGCCCGATTGACCCAGGATGGTGATAAAGTCTCCCTGCCCAATGTCTAGATTGATATTCTCTAGAACAACTGTTTCTCTCTGACCATGCCCCCCAAAACTTTGACTGAGATTCTGGCAGGATAAAACCGTTGGCGTTGTTTGCCCCATCAGCTCAAACCTTCCACCAAAAAAACTTTTGCTGAACGAGCAAAAGTAACCGATCTACCGCAAAGCCAGTAATACCAATAATGCAGATCCCAAGCAAAATTAAATTACTGTTAAAGAGATTGCGACCCGTCATTACCACTGCGCCAAGACCATCGCGGAGCCCCGTCATCTCCGCAGCCAATACAGCCATCCAAGCGGCAATGAAATTAAGCCGAAGGAGGGTGAATACCCCTGGAAGGATGGCAGGAAGAATCACCATGCGCCAACGATTGAACTCAGTCCCGCCTAAATTTTCAGCAGCAATTAAAAGCGGTTCAGGAATACGCTTAATTTCTGCCACCGTGGCAATGGTCAAGGTGAAGAAAACACCCATAAAGACAATAAACACGGCGGTCAGATCGCTAATGCCAAAAATAACGAGTGCTAAAGGAACCCAAGCAATAGGGGCAATGGGAGCAATGAGCCCCAACACTGGCAAAATGAACCGTTCAGACCATTTAGAGAGACTAATCGCCATCCCGCAGAGCACTGACCCCATAAAGGCAGCGGCCATGCCCAAAAATACGCGCAGCAGCGTCACCAAAATCGACTGGTGAATCGATGCCGATTGAGACCCCAGGCCAATCTTAAAATCGCTTTCAACCAAAACAGGTAGAAACTTCGAGGGGGGGGGCAATACTTGTGTCACAGGATTTGCTGGGTTTGCTCCTGCCCATTCCCATAGAACGATCAGAACGATATAGGAAACAACTGCGCAAAGAACGGATATTCCTGATTTCTGCCAAATCTGTTGAAATTGATTGATGTAGATTTTCGGCATATTGTGCTCCGATGGAAGGCACTAAGAGGATGTCTGAGAAGTCTCAATCACCCTGCATTCGCCCCCTAAATCCCCCAATTCTGGGGGACTTTGAGTTCAGACCCCTACCCCTGTCAAGGTGAGTATTAGCTTTTCAATTGTTCCAA
>JBAVRC010000076.1:0-3607 GCA_049694615.1 Thermosynechococcaceae cyanobacterium
CCATTACCCCACCCCCCCGTTCCTAGCGCTCTCTTATCTTTACCAACTCACCCATGGGCAGAACACAAGGCATTCTTAGCCGCCTCCCCCACTTTTATCCCGCTACAGACCCGCGCAGTCTGTTGTACCAAATCCTTCAGGTGTTTGGGCAGACCTTGGACGATGGGGAATCGGACTTGCTAAAGGTGATGTTTGCCCATTATGTGGATACCGCGAGCAACGAAGGGTCCCAGGGCTTTAATACCAACCAAAAGGGCGATCTCGATCAAATCTTTTCCCTTTACCTCGAAAATCTGGGGGGTACCTCCCAACTCAAACAAGTCAATCGACCTAGCGGCAAAGACGGCGAAGCCAGCGATGCGCTCTATCGCAAACGGATTTTGGGGCTGATCAATGTCCTCAAAAATGGCGCTTCTACCAAGGAAGGAATTATCGAAATCGTCGCGGCCAACCTCGGTATTATCGGAGACGAGCCCGAGGCGATCGCAGCCCGCCAGCAAATTTGCATCACCGAATTTTTGCCCGAATTCTTAAAAACAGACTTATTTCAGTTGGGCTTGTTTGATTCATTTACGGTCCAAAATCCCAACTTCATCGACACCATTCCCGAAATTCGTCTTCGCCTCCGCAGCGATCTCTCCACCCCGCTCAACAACCCCCGTTTGGTGAACCTCACCACTGGACAATCTGTGCAGTATGCAGGCCCCGTCCAAGCCAATGATGTCCTCTCCTTTTTCGCCAACAATACCGCGCTCTTAAATGGGGTGGTTGTTCCGATTGTGGGTGCAACCCCAGCTTTGCCGCCGGGCAGCTCGGTTTGGCGGTTGGAAGCGGCCTTGGGGTTGGCCAAAGCCCAGTTTGATATCGCCCTCTTCGACTTTTCGCTCTTTGAGCAGGCCCGACTGAATTCCTTTGCTGTGTTCGATACCCCCGGCAGTGTTTTCGATCAGGCGATTTTCCCCTTCCCACTGCCCTTTGCGGAACTGGGGATGACCTTACCCAAGCTCACGCCAGCCTCATTTAAGGTGGATATTCCGTGGGATATTCCTGGCTTTACCGAAGATTTAGATAAATTTAGCGATCGCCCTCGGGAGCAGATTAAATTTATTGTCGATAAAGTCAAAGCCGCCGGGGTATTTGCCGTCATTGCCTATGAAAAGAAATTTAGCGAAACCCATGCCCTTGCAGATAGCTTAACGGGCAGTGCTCAACGTCAACCCCTGGAAGAAAGTCACGAACTTGAAGAAGCTAATTTCGACCTAGGCAGTATTCAAACCCCCTATCCCGGCGGTCTAACTCACGACTTGTCCGATACCCTCACCCTTTCAGGAGCCTTTGATTTGACTCGTTTCAATTCCCTCAATACCTTTGCTTAAGATCCACGCGTTAATTGCCAGGAGACGTTCCATGAAAGCCTCAGAGTTTCTCGATATGAAAGGGCAGCTCACCTTACAAAAACGAAATGCAGCCAATGAGGTCTTTGCCGAAATGGCTGCCCTCAATAGCATTGTCTTAAGCGGGCGCGATTTAGTGGCCAAGCTGTTTATTAATGAAAAGATTGACCCTATTTCCCATATTGCGGTTGGCAAAGGCACCGACCCCATTGATCCGGTTAAAGACGAAACACTGGCTGCCGAGACGTTCCGCAAACCCATTACGCCCATCGATCTCACCCAAAATCTCACCACCACCAGCGATGGCAAAAAGAAAGTCACGGTCACCGCCGAACTGGACTTCAACGAAGCCAACGGGGCACTCACTGAAGCCGGACTCTTCAACGCGGCCACCGACGGTGTGATGTACAACCGGGTTGTATTCCCTGAAATCAACAAAACCAGCGATTTTAAACTCACCCTCATTTGGGAAATTTTGTTTTAACCCTTCGCCCCTCTTCCGTTTTCAAAGGAGCTGACCCTATGGCGTTTACCCCTGAAATTAAAAACCCCGGCGATCTCGTCAAGTCGCAAGACTGGAACGATGCCATGCAGGCCATTGTGGCCCTCTTTACCAAGTTCGATCAAGCCGCAGGCCACCTCCATAGCGGTGCTGCGGAAGATGCGCCGCCGATTACGCAAGCAGGTGTGGCCGATAATGCGATCTCGACCAACAAATTGCAAGACGCTGCGGTTACCTTAGGGAAACTGGCACCGGGGGTGATCCGAGACATTGGGATTGTTGTAGCACCCTTCTTAAGCAATGGTCAGAGTATTCCGATCCCGGCGGGATTTACTCAGGCCGAATGTGTCTTTTTTGCCTTTATGAAATTAATCACGATTCCGGCTGGAGGGGTTGGGGGAAGTTTTCAGTGTCTAGCCGATACGCAAGGCGTTGTCACCTTGAGTGCCCCAGATGGTGGAAGTATTGCTGCGGTAGGTGTTGCGATCGCCAAGCGAGGGGGTTGGACATGATGATTATTTTTGACCGACAGACTAAGGAAATCTTGAGCCTTGCAAGTCAGGTGTTTGACAATGGGCAGTGGCGCGAAACCAGCCTAGAAGAACTTTACCCCAACACAGACCACAGCCAATGGGGTGTCGTCTATGCCAAAGAAGCCTTAAAATACGTGGTTCCGCTCCACGAACTCCGGCTCAAAGTGGACGAAGCCGGTGCTGTGGTTGGGGTTGAACGCAAACCCAAGCGGCCTAAACTCTTCCTCAGCACCGATGCGTTGGACACCGATGGCGATGGCCTGCCCGAACTGGCCGCCGATGGTCAGAGCCAAGCAACTCTCACAGCGCAGATCCGTAATACCAAAGGCGATCGCTTGTCGGGGGATTGGGTTTTGGACTTCAGAACCACGGGAGGCACCCTATCGGCCAGACGTGTCGCGGCCCCCCAAGGGCAAGCAACCGTAACGCTCACCGCTTCGGTTAAAACCATTTCGGTGACCGTCACTGTTGCTGCAGAGGGAGTTGAGAGTTGTTCAATGTCCTTTGAATTTATGCCCCCCGCCGATATCTCACCCATGCCGCCAACCGTGCCCTCAACGGTGCCGGAAACCCTGCATCCTCCCACCAGTTTCTTGCAAACCGTCCGTGGTCTCTTTTCCTAGTCTTACCCGAGTGAGTAATGCGTTGCGATCGCACAGGAGCTAAAGCCCATGATGATCCTTTTCGATAAAAACACCCGAAAATTTCTAGGCACAGCCAGTCAGGTTTTCGATAACGGAACTTGGCGGGAAGCCACCATTGCAGAACTTTATCCCAATGCTGACCCTTCTCAAATTGGCTCGGTGTATGTGGAAGATGCCCTTGCGATTGGTACAAATCCCGATGCTTGGCAATTGAAATTTAATGAACGCGGCGACGCCATTGGCATTGAACCCAAAGCCAAACCGCCCCAAATTCATTTGACTACCACGGCCCTGGATACCGATGGCGATGGTTATCCTGAATTGAAAGCAGATGGGGTTAGCCGCGCCTTAATCACCGCTGAAATCAAACGGGCAACGGGGGAATTAGTGTTAGACAATGTTCTCCTGAATTTTAGGACAACTGGCGGTTCCCTGTCGTCTCGACGGGTCACGACCCAATCGGGCAATGCAACGGTAGAACTCACGGCCTCTTTGGAAACGGTCCTCGTCACCGTAACCGCCTCGGCAGAAGGG
>JBAVRC010000077.1:0-3100 GCA_049694615.1 Thermosynechococcaceae cyanobacterium
GCACAATTGGACCGACAGCACTGTACCAACTCAAGTACCAAAAGCCTAAAAACCCGGCCACAAAGGGATGTATCCCCATGGAAATATGGATCGCTGTCCCATTCGCCAAGGGTTCAAACCTGCCACGAATAACGGGCAAGGCCGAGTTGCGATAGCCAATGACCCGACTGATCTCAAATCCGTCTTGGGAGATGGCGCCTCGGTAGGCAACGTCCGTCTGAGAGCGCATCGATGTGCGGGATACTATTTTGGCTGACAACCGTTCCCGCACAAGCGGCAAAGGATCTGGCGTCTGAAGGGTAAAGGTCTTTTGAGGTAAAAGCTTCATGGGGCTGGTTCAATGGGGTGCTTGCGACCACTGCACACGGGGCCTCACGCTCTCGAACCGAAAGCTGCAATGGTAGCCGGGGCGTTGCGGTCATCCATTAAATCTTCCAACAACCCATTCGCTAAAGTGGCGATCTATCTTTCGGAAATAGGTGATCATCATCACATCTCAAATGGCCAGAACAAGCTACACCTGCCTAAGCGATCGCGCATCCTCTGGCAATAGCGTTTTGTACCCTAAATCTGGCCTTCGAACGCTTGCTGAAGGAAGCTGCCGAATTGGGCGATCGCCGCTCGCAGTTTCTAGAATTGCAATATCCTTAAGCACAGAGCAATGCATCATGGCGCAAACCTTAACCATTCAAGATGAAACGGTGATGGGTGATGTCATCCAGTCCTTCACGATTCAGATACCCACGGAGACGGTTACAGTTGCCGACCTGATCCGCGAGCGCGTTTACCAGGAGGTTGCTGCCTATAACAGCAAACAGCCCGATCAATTTAGAGGTTTAATTCAACCGTCAGATATCGAACGACAACTCAACCGTTCTGCTCCGCGATCATTCAAGCCCATTGATTCAGAAAAGCAGTACTACGTTGCCCTCGATGCCTTTAAGAACAATCGCATTATCGTATTGGTCGATGACAAACAGGCCGAGCAACTGGAGGAAGAAGTCTCCTTAACCGATCAAAGTCGTGTCAGCTTTATTCGACTCATCCCCTTAGTAGGCGGCTAGGAAATCATGCATAATCAGGATGAAGTTGCAGAAATCTTAGCACAACTTTTGCAGGAAATTGAGGAACGCAGCGCGGGTCAAACGTGGTCCCCATACTATATATCTGAAACCTTGAATTTAAATGAAATCAGTGAATTTCAGAAAATCAAGAAACAGCAGGACTCTTTTAGAACTCAGCTCATTTGCTTGTGTTTAGAAATTTCTAAAAGCAGTTGTAGAGCCTATTTGAAAGCACATTCCACTTACAACAAAGCTTACAAAGAATGGTTCAATCAACAGAGTGCCTCTCATAAAGTCATCTCTGCTGATAGAGAACGGATACTGATTGAGCTTCGGTCTTGGATTGAAGAGAGCGAGGTTGTTGCAGAAGAGCTTGACTCAGACACAAAAATGGACTTTGTTGCCTTAAATTTCCCGAAACTTCAATGGCGTCAAACTCCTCCTCATCTTCGTGCGCTCCATAAAGTCATAGAACAAAAAGAAAAAGAGCACACGAGGGGGTTTATTTGCTCCCATGTCGCTGACAAACTAACACGTAAAACTCTAGAATTAAGTCCTCAAGAGTGTGTGAGTCTACTCTCTGCTTTTTACGCCGATCAGGACGTGGAAGGATATAGGCCGGGTTATCTGGGCAATCTCTATCTCTTCGACAGTATTAAGCAATGTGTCAAGAAACATGGCCTATCTCAGGACATAAAAGATTGGCTTGAGAAGTACCGACAGGGCGATTGGCGCGGTTCATGGAACAGCAAGAAATCAAAATTAGATAATAAAATTTCCGATATCCTTTCTTTGGATTCTGGAACAGGTGCACAGTTATTAAAGGCAAAGCTTGACGAAGATGCTTTCGGCACCCAGATAAATCAATTCGTTGAAAGTTTACAGGAGCCTCTACTCTCCACCTATTGCGACTTATTTCATATCCTAAAAGAGGCTTCAGGTGGCAAGCCTAGCGGCAAATATCTGAAATCTGTGCAAGTTCTCGTCAAGGTGGTTGGTACAGACAACTACCGGAGCTTTTGCAAACAGTGGCTCGATGTCCTGAAGCGTATCGAGTTACAGGAGATTGTTCATAGTGGCGTATACGACGGAAGGGAATTTAGCTATAGCGAGTATCGGTATCTCTCAGAGGGCAATCAGACCTTTGCAAAAGGATTGATTTGGTCAACCCTTGAAGTTTTCGATAACGAGATCCTCGCGGCTCTCGCTCAGTACGCAGAAAAGTGTTATCGGAAAATTCCACAGAAAGGCCCGATGGCTCCTAGTGTTGGCAATGCCTGTCTATATGTCCTAGGACAGGCCGAATTGACGGGTATCAGCCACCTCTCGCGGTTGCGGTTGCGAATTCGCCAGTCCAACACTCAAAACCTGATCGCCGCCTATATCCAAACTTATGCTGAACAGACGGGCGTCAGTGCGGCTGAAATCGAAGATATGGCGGTGCCGGATTTTGGACTCAGTCAGGGGCAGGCTGAATTCATGTTCGATGCCTACATTGCTCGCCTTAGTATTCATTCAGTGAGCAAGGTAGAAGTCCAATGGCGGAAGGCTGACGGTACTCCCCTCAAAGCCAAACCCACTGCCCTGGCAAAAACCCATAGCGCGGCACTCAAGCAACTGAAAGAGACGCAGACCCAAGTTCAGAAAACCCTCAGTGCCCAGCGCGATCGCCTGGATCGCGATTTCATGAATCAGCGATCGATGGGTTTTGAGTGGTTCAGCCAGTACTACTTGAACCATCCCTTAATGAGTTGGCTGACTCAGCGACTCATCTGGACATTTACCAGTGCCACTGCCCGTGTCGATGCGTTTTGGCTAGAGGGTCAGTGGCGAGATATCCATGAGAATGTGGCGACGGGCATTGAAGAGAGCACCCACGTTCAACTTTGGCATCCGATCCAGCACAACCCAGAAACTATCCTGGCTTGGCGCAATCTGCTCCTGAAACACCAGATCCAGCAACCCCTCAAACAAGCTTTCCGGGAAGTGTATCTACTTACTGACGCTGAAGTGAGAACCAACACCTACAGTAACCG
>JBAVRC010000078.1:0-4847 GCA_049694615.1 Thermosynechococcaceae cyanobacterium
TTGCAGCGGGGTATCCTGCCGAGGATCTGGCGGGGTATATCAGCGGAGATGCCTTATCGTTATCCCTCCGCCAGCAAACCCGTGCGGGGTTGCCGTTTACATTACGAGACTACCAGCAGGAAGCAGCAGCAGCATTTTATCAAGCGGGGGCAGTGCGCGGCGGCAGTGGTGTGATTGTGCTGCCCTGCGGTGCCGGAAAAACAATGGTCGGTCTGGCCGCGATCGCCGCAGTCCAGGAGAATACCCTCATTCTGACCAGCAACTTAACCTCTGTGCGACAGTGGCAGCGAGAAATTCTGGACAAAACTTCTTTACCGGATGAGGCGATCGCCGAATATAGCGGCGAAGTTAAGCAGACGGCCCCAATCACCTTAGCCACTTACCAGATTTTGAGCTATCGCCGCCAAAAAGACGGCGACTTTCCGCACTTTGAATTGTTTAATGCCCGTGCCTGGGGTCTTATTATCTACGATGAAGTGCATTTGCTCCCTGCGCCTGTATTTCGCATCACGGCAGAACTTCAGGCCCGTCGTCGTCTGGGGTTAACCGCCACGCTCATTCGTGAAGATGGACATGAAGGGGATGTTTTTACCCTCATTGGACCCAAACGTTATGACGTCCCTTGGCGCGATCTCGAAGGTCGCGGCTTTATTGCTGGGGCAGAATGTACCGAAATCCGGGTTCCCCAAGACCCCGATGAGCAAATGGCCTATGCCGTTGCGCCGAAACGTCAGCAGTTTCGCATCGCTGCCGAAAATCCCCGCAAAATTGGGGTCGTCAAGGATTTGTTGCTCCGGCAAACCAACCATCGCGTTCTCATCATTGGCGAATATCTGGACCAATTGTCTGCGATCGCAGCTTTGACAGGTCTCCCGCTGATTACGGGAAAGACCCCTCAATCTGAGCGAGAAATGCGCTACCAGGACTTTCGGGAAGGGACCGTGAGCGGTTTAATTCTGTCGCGGGTGGGCAACTTTGCCTTAGACTTACCGGATGCCGATGTTTTGATTCAAGTATCGGGTAAATATGGATCGCGACAAGAGGAGGCGCAGCGGCTAGGACGAGTGCTCCGTCCTAAAGCAGACGGACGCAGTGCCCAGTTTTATACGCTCGTTTCCCTCCGAACCTGCGAGGAAGATTTTGCTCGACACCGACAGCTCTTCTTAGCAGAACAGGGCTACAGTTATCAAATTCAGGTATTGATGGATTAGGGGAACTAGCAATTCACAACCCATGCGAGCTTTTCTGCCCGTCTGATGCGATCGCAGTTGTCCGACCTGACCGATTGGTTATAGGAACATCGTTAAGGGAAGGCGATCGCCGAGCTGGACTCCGCGAAGGGAGGAGCTATGGGTGTCAAAGGCAGGAAACTCATTAAAATGAGAGCATGAAACCACAAACTATCCTCATTATTGTTGGCCTTATGGCAATACCTGTTATTGGCTTTGCGGCCTATAGTGCTGCCTTAGCTCCATTGCCAGATGGGTTTCCGCAACCCACAGCAGCTGGCAAAATCGAAGTCAAACATTATCCAGCCTATCGCTCTGGGACTTATACCTATAAAGGGAAACTCAGTCAGGCGGCAAACGAGTCCTTTGAGCCGTTGTTCCAACATATCAGCTCGAACGGGATCAGTATGACCGCTCCTGTAGAAGCCCGTTATCCCAGCATGACGCTGGAAGAATTGCCCAATCGCAAACCCGATGAAGAGGGTCAAGTTGAGGTTTCTTTTCTGTATCGGAATGAAGCGGTACAGCCCAAGCAAATTGCTGAGGGGATTAAGGTGGAAAGCCATGCTAGCGTAACCGTTGTTAGCATCGGCGTCAGTGGGCCTTATACCTATACGGCCTACCAGGAGAATTTAGCCCGTCTGCGAGACTGGTTATCCAAGAATCGGAACTATGTTGTGGTTGGCTTGCCTCGTCGCTTCTTCTACGATTCGCCCTTTATCCCCGATGGGTTGAAACGAAGCGAAGTTCAAATACCAATCCAATGACGACATACCCAACAATTTGAGGCGTACGAGCCGCAAATCCGGCAACAACATCAACGGAATGGAGTCATGCGACATCGACCATCCCCGTTGGCCTCTAAGGTCTGATGATGTTCAGCAATGATGGTTTCCAGGCTAGGACGCCCCGTTAGTGCCAAGCGCCACTTTGCCCATAGACGATAGCCCCAATCGGCGATCGCCCCGATGATCGGCCATTTTGTTGGCGCATAAACCCAGCCCATTCCCAGTTCTTCATAGACGCGCCGGAAGACCGCCACATCCTGCAAAATAGACCCATCGGGCAACACGGCATGAATTCGCCCCATCGCTGCAGCAAAGGTGACCCCGCCGTGGTGGATTGGATTGTATTCGGGGTCAGCAATATCGACGAATTCGACAATCCGTCGTCCGCCGTCGCGTTGTTGCAAAAAGCGTACTTCCCGCAGGCAAAGCGGACATTGCCCGTCGTACAAGAGTTTGATTTTCCAGCTCGGGGAGTTCATATCTACATTATGAGTTACTGTTTTCAGATATACCCGCTTTTGGCCCACAGCCCCACGGTTGCCATGACCTTTGCCGAAAAACTCGATGCTGCCGTCCTCCGCCATGACAGTTTGCTTTGCCTGGGATTAGACCCCAACCCGGAAATGCTCCCCTCCTCCGGCAATGATCCATCAGCGTCCTTACGGCACAGACTGAAGGAATGGCTATACCGGGTGATCGATGAAACCCAAACCTTGGTTTGTGCCTATAAGCCCACCCTTGGCTTTTACTTGGCACTGGGAACGGAAGGACTGGCGCTATTAACGGAGGTCTTGCGTTACATTCCTGAGACGATTCCCGTTATTTTGGACGCCAAACACGGCGATCTGAATACGGCCTCGCAGCTGGCCACCACGTTTTTTGAACAGTGGCGGGTCGATGCGATTACGGTCAATCCTTACGTCGGGCAAGAAGGGGTCGCTCCTTTTTTGCTCTATTCTGATCGCGCCGTATTTGTCCTAACCCATACCTCGAATCCGTCTGCCGAGGTCATTCAGTCCTATCCTTCGGCAGAGAAGCCGCTTTATTTGGAAGTGGTTAAGGCCGTCCAAAGTTGGGGGAGTCCCGATCAAATCGGACTAGAGGTAGGGACAACCCATCCGGCAGTATTGGCTCAAGTTCGGGCGATCGCACCGGAACGCACGATTTTAGCCCGAAGCATCTGGTCTGAATCGACAAGCCTTCAATCAGTGTTAGAAGCAGGACTTAACTCAACCGGAACGGGCTTACTGCTCCCGGTTCCCCAAGACTGGCTAGGGGAAGCCAATTTGGCATCGCGGGTGCTAGCCCTTTGGCAAACCATCCACGATCTCAGAGAACAACTGAGTTTAGGGCCATCCACCTGCAACCTCTGGCAACCCGAGCGGCGGAAAAAGTCCCTGAATCCCCATCAAGAACTGATTGTGCAGCTTTTTGACATTGGATGTCTGATGTTTGGCAGCTATGTTCAGGCGTCAGGGGCAGTCTTTCCTTACTACATTGACCTCCGCCGCATTATTTCCAATCCGCAATTGTTCCATCAGGTGCTAGAAGCCTATGCTACGTTGACCCAGGCTTTGCGGTTTGACCGGATTGCAGGCATACCCTACGGCTCTTTACCCACAGCCACAGGCTTATCCCTCAAGCTAAATCGACCGATGATTTATCCACGCAAGGAAGTGAAAGCCCACGGCACCCGACGCCTAGTGGAGGGACACTATGAACCGGGCGAAACCGCACTGGTCATCGATGACGTTCTGATTACCGGAAAAAGTGTTCTTGAGGGAATCCGCAAGCTGGAAACGGCGGGTCTACGGATTACAGACGTGGTGGTTTTGATCGATCACGAAGGCGGGGTTCGGGACAACTTGCAAGTCCAAGGCTATCGCGCCCATGCTGTGTTTACCCTGTCAGACATTACTCAGACGCTCTACGATACGGAACGGATTACCCAGGCGCAATTTGACACCATCTCACACCCTTAACCACTCATTCCCCTCACAGCAGAATTAGCCCCTGCCGCAAACCGATCGCCACAGCTTCCGTCCGGCTGGATGCGCCCAGTTTCTCGAAAATTGACCCGACATGAAATTTCACCGTATGCTCCGACAGATGCAAGCGCGTCGCGATCGCCTTATTGCTCAGTCCTTGGGATAGCAACGCTAACACCTCCATTTCTCGCGGCGTTAAGCGGTCCATTAGCGTCTCATCGTCCACGAATCGGTTCGACACCGTATCCTCCAACCAGTCGCGACGATAATCGGGATGGACCACAATCAAGCCCGCTGCTACAGCCCGCAACGCAGCCACAATTTCGGCAGCCGCAGCAGAATAGGGCAAAAATCCGCGTATCCCAATCTCCAGGGCTTGCGCTAGGTGTTTGCGATCGGTTCTGCGCATCAGTGCCACAATGCCCAACTCAGGGTCAGCCGCCATCGCCTCAGCCAGTTGCGCCATCAGGTCCGCCGTGAGTTCAACCCCTTCCAGGAGTAGCACGTCGGCATCGTATTGCGCCGTAAGGTCCATCCGCTCTGGGAGTTGACCCAAACTGGCCCCTAATTCCAGATCCGGCGCGGTCTTTAAGACGCTCTCCAAACCGACTTGGGCGATCGCACTGCCCGTAATGACGACGACCTTGGTCATAACCTGTGTGAGTCACCTTTAGCGTTCGCCGACAATGACTTCGACATCCCGCAGTTCGCCACCGCGCACGATGCGGATTGGTAAGGTCCGCCCCACACTTTGGGGATCTAGAAAGGACTGCAACGTTCGATTATCGGCAACAGGGGTATTGTCGATGGCGACAATGATATCGCCCAGGAGAATTCCGGCT
>JBAVRC010000079.1:0-2635 GCA_049694615.1 Thermosynechococcaceae cyanobacterium
TCGCTGAAGGCTTCGACAATAGCAATTGCAGACATGGGGGAGACTCACGATGTTTGGGGCTGACTCCCTACCATATCAACAGCTTCATGAGAATGAAACAGCCCTGGATTACAGAACCAGGAGAAAATATGTTTAAGTGCCATGTTTGCAATTCAGAAGACTTTCATCAGGAATTGGTCAGTGAGATTTTTCAGATTGATGGAAATTTCTATTTGGTCGAGCAAATTCCAGCAACGGTATGTTCTCATTGTGGAGAAGAGAGCTTTAGTCGAGAAACAACCGAACGGATTCGCGTTATGCTGCATGGCGAGACCCAACCGCTTAAATCTATTTCTGTGGATGTGTTTGCTTACCAACCTGAATCGCAGCAAATGCCCGATACCGTAGCGCATCAAGGACATTAAAAAATGATGACACAGGCGCTTGAACAACGCACGTATACCCGTGAAGAATATCTGGAATTAGAAATTGCCTCAGAAGAGCGCCATGAATATGTGGATGGAGACATTAGACTCATGACTGGAGGCACACCCGACCACAATGATATTGCCAGTAACCTTTTGGTTGCACTCAAACTGTTATTAAAAGGAAAGCCTTACCGTATATTCATTACCGATCAACGGCTATGGATTCCTGATCGCAATCTTTACACCTATCCCGATGTGATGGTTATCGAAAAACCCCTACAGCTTCAACTTGGGCGTACCGATACCGTCACGAACCCTTGCTTTATTGCTGAAGTGCTATCCAAATCAACCCAAGATTATGATCATGGCGAAAAATTCTCCGCTTACCGTACCATTGACAGTTTCCGTGAATATCTTCTCATCAATCAATATAGAATTCACGTTGAACACTATGTCAAAACAGCTACCAATCAATGGCTACTCTCAGAATACAACGATCCGAATATCACATTGTCCTTGAGTACGCTTGACACTCAAATTGAAATTACTACGCTCTATGAAAACATCGAAAGCTTGCACACAGGCGATCGCAGCGGCGAAAGCTAAAAATCCTTTGAACTGTGGCGAACGACCCGAAATTCTTAACCCACACCCATGTGCTGAAATCAATCCGACCCCATAAAATCGCCCTCTTGACCTATGCCACCAAACCCAGAGGCAGCGTCATCCACACCCTAGAACTGGCCACCGCACTACACCACCTCGGCCATACCGTGTGCATCTACGCCCTAGACAAAGACCAGCAAGGATTCGATCGCCCCGTCCCCTGCCAAGTCAAACTCATTCCCACCCAACCCGCACCGCCCGACACCGACGCCCTCATCCAGCAACGAATTCAAGAATTCGTCAACGCCCTGCAAACCGAACCCCTCACCGACGACTGCTACCACGCCCAAGACTGCATCAGCGCCAACGCCCTCGCCATCCTGCGCCAACAACACCGCATTCCCCACTTCATTCGCACCGTCCACCACATCGAAGACTACACCAGCCCCTACCTTCAACACTGCCAAGACCGCTCCATCCGCGATGCCGACCTCTGCCTCTGCGTCAGCCAGACCTGGCAAACCGCCCTGCAAACTCAATATCAAATCCAAGCCCCACGGGTCAGCAACGGCGTCAACGGCCAACGCTTTTCGTCCATTTCGCAAGAGGGAGATCGCCTCCTCCAGCAACGCCTAAACCTCAACGGATCCCCCCGGTACCTCACCATCGGCGGCATTGAACCGCGCAAAAACTCCATTCGCTTGCTGCAAGCCTTTGCCGAAGTCTTAGCTCACCATCCCACCGCCCAACTCATCATTGCCGGAGGAGCCACCCTGTTCGACTACCAAACCTACCGAGATACCTTTTTCGCTCAAGCCGCAGCCTTAAACATCTCCATTGGCACCGCCCTTATTTTGCCGGGAGTCATCCCCGACGCCGAACTCCCCGCCCTCTACCGCAGCGTCGATGCCTTCGTCTTCCCCTCCGTGAAAGAAGGCTGGGGATTGGTTATTCTAGAAGCGATCGCCTCCGGTCTCCCCGTCATTACCGCCAACCAACCGCCCTTCACCGAATTTCTGTCTCCCACTCAAGCCCTGCTCATCGACCCAGCGTCAACAACGGCGATCGCCCAAGCTATGCAAGACATCTTGCACCCCGACCTCGCCCAATCCCTCGTCCAACAGAGCCAAACAATCTTGCTGGAATATACCTGGGAAGCCTCTGCCCAACGCCATATCCACCACTACCAAACCCTACTCGCCCATGCCTGAAATCCGCGTTCAAGTTCAGTGGCCCGATGGCGTACAAGACCTCTGCTATTCCCCATCGCTGATCGTGAAGGAATACTTTACCCCCGGTCAAGAGTACGATTTAGAGGATTTTGTTGGGCGATCGCGGGAGGCATTGAAGATTGCCAGCGATCGGGTAAAAGCCAAATACGGTTACCCCTGCGGTTTGGCCTTGGGCCAGTTGCAAGAGATTGAAGCCACCGCCGCGAAATATACAGGACCCTCACCGCAAAAGGTGAAAGTGCTTGGCTTCATTGAGTCGTAGCCCTAGCTAAGCATTGACCATACTGCCCAAAAAAATTCTTGCAACAATGATTGCATGTATTAATTTCGTGTGTTAGTTTGGATTGATTTCAAGCGGGGATGCGAATACAAGCCAATCAATGCGGCGGC
>JBAVRC010000080.1:0-2044 GCA_049694615.1 Thermosynechococcaceae cyanobacterium
GAGTAAGCGTCGATCAGTTATCCCACTTTACGTTGGCATCTCAAAAGCCGACTCTGCCAACGTTTCCATTTGAAGTGATGACGGTTGATGCGAAGGGAAAGAAGAAGCAAAGCCAGTCTGGATCAGCCCAATTTTTTGCCGAAGATTTAGGGAATGGAGTCACGCTTAAGATGGTTTCCATTCCTAGCGGTCCATTTATGATGGGGTCGCCCGATACAGAAGCAAGACGAAGGGATTGCGAAGGTCCACAGCATCAGGTGACCGTTTCAGAATTTTTCATGGGTAAATATCCCGTTACCCAAGCACAATGGAAAGCGGTTGCCGCTCTGCCTAAAGTGAAGCAGGATTTAAATCCTGACCCAGCCCATTTTAAAGGGGCAGATCATCCAGTGGAGACCGTTTCTTGGTACGATGCGATCGAGTTTTGCGAGCGTCTTTCTCTTCAAACAGAACGGCAGTACAGGCTACCGAGCGAAGCGGAGTGGGAATATGCATGCCGAGCCGGAACGACGACGCCCTTTAATTTCGGTGACACGATCAACACAGATGTCGCCAACTATCGGGGCCAAGATAGGGAATACCAAGGCACCACATATCCTGGAGCCTATGGCGATGGACCCTATGGCAAATTTCGACAGAAGACAACCCCCGTCGATTATTTCAATTATTTCAATGCCGCCAATCGCTTTGGCCTCTGCGACCTACATGGCAATGTCTGGGAATGGTGCCAAGACACCCCGCATGACAGCTACGAGGGCGCACCGACGGATGGGAGTGCCTGGATTGATAATGATAATGATTTTCGTATCCTGCGCGGGGGTTCCTGGATCTACGTTCCTGCGTATTGCCGTTCTGCGAATCGCGTCAGGTATGGTCCGAGCGCGCAGTACTACGACATCGGTTTTCGGGTTGTCTGTGCCGTGCCGAGTCTCCTCTGACGCTTTACCCTTCTTACGCTTTTACCCGCCTGTCGCTAGCATCCGTCTATGAAGCAATGGCCTATTCGAGCACCGGGACAAAATTGATCGCCGCATCGCCGAAGAAGATACACAAATTGAGTCACTGAAACAAAATTATCTCTCTCATGTTCAAGAAAAACTTACTAGTTTATTCAATGAACTAAATTTTAATGTCTCAAAAACTCCTCAATCTTTTTAGTGTCTAAAATCCTACGCCCATTTCGCAGCTTTTCTGAAGCTTTCCGAAATTCTTCATCTTCAAGAAAGTTTACACCTTCGTCAAGACGACGTTTAATATAAGCATAAATTTCTTCAGGGGACATCTTATTAAAATCTTTCATATAGTTCTTCCAATGAAGGTTCTATTTGACCAGAGGGATCGACACAACAAATGATAGTTTTATTCGTTTTGTCAAAAAATGTTATCAAGTAGTACGAATCTGAGCTGTCCGCAATAGCTTCAGCCCATCGCGCATGCACCTCAATATTCATTTTTTGTAACAACGATTCCAAAATTGCAACAGAAGCTAGCTGAGATCCTTGCATATTACATTCACAATTGAACCCCCGGATCAAATACTATATCTCTTAGTTTACCTAATTCTCTCAAGTATAAACTCACTTACCATCCCAGCAACAATCTGAATGAACCGAACTCAACTCCAAGAAAAATATGCATCGGGCGATCGCAATTTTCAGAACCTCGACCTTAGCGGAGCCGACCTCAGCGGCCTCGACCTCCGTCACACCGACTTTAGCGGATCCGATCTCTACGGAACCAAACTCATGGATTCGCTCTTGGCTCACGCCAACTTCAGCCAAAACACCAACCTTGCTTATGCCGATCTTCGCGGGGCTGACCTCACCAACGCAAACTTCAATGGAGCCAACCTCGATGGTGCTCGCTTAGAAGGCGCAAATACTCAAGGGATAGTTTATGGCGATCGCACCAAATTTCCCGTCGGCTTTGACCCCACTGCCGCCGGAGCCATTCATATTCAAGAAATAGAACGCCAGAGCAGAATTGCCCACACCACTGCCCTTAATCAACAACCTGCCCCCCAACCCGCGCCGCAGCCATTGCC
>JBAVRC010000081.1:0-10634 GCA_049694615.1 Thermosynechococcaceae cyanobacterium
TTAATGGCCTTCAGTTCCGGGCACGGAAAGTTTAGCAACTCGTCGCGGGTAAACCATTGTCCCTCTTCTTTGCCTACGGTCGTAATCATCAGTCGATAGGTTTCTTCATCCGCTGCTTTCCATTCGCCCTTTTGCAGGTGTTCTTCTAGTTTCCGGTAGCGGGAGGTTTGCGTATCTACTGCGGCCTCTTTCAGCGCCTTTAGCTCTAGCAATTCCCCCTTTAGGTCGTCATCAATGCGCTTGCTGGTTTCTTGCCAGCAACTATAGGCCAGTGCTGTTGCCCCGTTGTCTAGCGCGGCCCGAATCAACCCGCTGGGTTTCTTGGATTGGGCGGCATACAACAAAATCATCGGTTTCCATTTGTCATCGCCAAAATGGTCATACAGCACAGACTCCCGCCGGAGACGCACTACTTCCTTCGCCGCCAAAAACTCTTGAAAACTTAAATGGGGAAATTCGTATTCCCCTTGGTCCCGTTGTATCAACAATTCGCTCACCTGCTCAATTTGCTTCAAAAAATCGGCAGGAGCCACGGTTTCCTCTTGCGCTTGCAAATAGAGTTTTAACCTTTTGAGCAACGCTTGCCGCTCAACCCGTTCTTCCTTAAAACGCATCATATCGAGGGCCAACATTTGCAGCGTCGTTTGGGCCGCTTCCCAGTCTTCCATTAGCAGCGTTATCTTTCTCGCGCCGGGACGATCATTGAGCAGTAACTTGCAAATCTGCTGATACAGATCAACCCGTCGCTTGGGCAGCTTGGCACTGGGGTCATAGCGATGAAACATCGCCACCATATTCAGCAGCAACGGATTTTCGGTCAAATCGGCCAATTCTTCTCGACCCTCGATTTGGGTCAGCAAACTCTCCGCTGCCGCTTTTGCCAACTGACGTACCGCCGGAATATCTTCTTTGCCGTGGGCGTAGTACTCCTGGCACCAGTACCATTTGTGGACAAATTCGCGGCGTTTTTGAGGGGTTAATTTTCTGACAAACAGCTTGGTATGCAGGTTCAGCGGTTCACCTGTTTGTTCTAGATAAGCTTTGGGGCGCGAGGTCAGAATAAAGGCAGAGCGTTTATAGGCGTTCATCTGTTGCCGCAACCAATGCGCTACCAGCGGACGTTTCTCCTGGGGCACTTCATCGAACCCATCCACCATGATCAGCATTTGCCCTTGCTGGAGCTTTTCCCGCGCCCAATTCTGAGGCATTTGCAACCCATCCGTAACGGGCAAGCTGGGAATATGCCATTTCGTAATCAAGTCCGGCAAATTGGGTGGACTGTCTTGGGTCAGCACGTCTCGATATTGACGCAGCAGCAGCAACACCGGAATAAAACGCGATACGTTTTTGGGCTGGCTGTTTTTGCCCAGGGTATAGGCCAAATGCTTCAGCAACGTCGTTTTACCAGAGCCACCCCAAGCCAGAATGGCAATTTGGTTGTAAATTGAGTCGCGTTTGGCATGGGCTAACAGCTTCCAGATATTGATGGCTCCGGTGGCTGCTTCAATCCGCTCTAAACTCTCTGCTTCCGTCAAGGGTCTGCCGAATCCCGGCAACAGGTCGCTTGGGTCGAGTTCCAAGGAAACAAATACTTGTTCCAGCATGGGCGTAAAAATACCGCCCAATTTGACCATTCCTTCTGTGTCGCAGGTCTCGCAAGCCGCTGCCTGACACGCAAAATATCGCTCTTCGACGTTGGTTATCTTGGCGATCGCTGCCTCGTTTACGCGATCCATTGTTCCATCAATCGCTTTGCCCGCACGTTCTAAGCGTCGCTTGTTTCCTTCATGAAATGGCTGAAGCAACGTTGCACCGTAGGAGATGCCTAGCCCAATAGCTGCCGATGCGATCGCCTTTGGAATATCGCTGTTTACAAACAACGACCAAAATGCCCCACCGCCACCCGCGACTATACCCCCGCCCATCAAACCCTTGAGGACAATATCCGCCATTTTGTCATTCAGCGAAGTCTCGGTCGATTTATTCTCTGAAGGGTTGGAATTTTCAGCCATAACGGAACCCAACGAGCAACAGGTCAGGATTTTGCTCCATTATCGCCGATGTATAGGGATTAGGGAGATCGGGATGAGTAGAAGGGAAGGAGGGCGATCGCCCTCCTTCCCTGCGCGGTGATGACACATTGCAAAAAACTTCGCATATTGCTAAGATCGACTTAATCGTACTTGGATGAGTCAATCCATGAAATCGATTTAAAACTATAAAATGCATGTAATTAGCACCTCTAGACTGAAGTCATATTTTCAGCTTTATCCCAATGCTGAAGCCGCATTGCGAACTTGGCTGAAGCTGACCACCCAAGCAAACTGGAAAAACCTCATTGAAGTGCGAAAAACATTTCCAACCGCCGATTTAGTTGGCAATTTAACTGTTTTCAATATTGCAGGCAATCATTATCGGCTGATTACATACATTGATTATCAAAACAAAAAAGTATTTATTCGTGAGTTTTTAACCCATTCACAGTATGACAAAAACAAGTGGAAACAAGATCCTTGGTTCTAAAGAATCAGAGGCATATATGGACCTCCTCAAGCGTTTTGCTCCTCGTCCGATTCACTCTGAGGTGCAAATGGAACAGGTACAAGCCATTATTGATTCACTAATTGATCAAGGTACCCTTACCGCAGATGAATTAGACTATTTGAATATTTTGGGGTCTTTGATTTACGAATATGAGCAGAAACTAGAACCACTGCCTGATATCCACGGCATCGAACTTCTCAAAGTCCTCATGGCAGAACGCAATCTAAAACAAAAAGATTTAGTCCCGATCTTTCGGACAGAATCTATTATTTCCGATGTGCTCCACGGTCGTCGGCAATTGACAACCCGCCATATTCAAGGATTGGCTGAATTGTTTAGCGTGTCTCCAGCCGTATTTTTTCCAGTGAACTAGCGCTCCCTCATCCAGGAGCATACGCAAACCCACAACACCCCAACAGCAATCCGTGCGATCGCGAAAGCTATCTTCACCATTCCTTCCTCGTAACAAGATCGATCAGCGTATCGATAAGCCGATCGCGTTCCATCGGCACAATATCCTTGCCATGCAGCATCTCTTGCACAATCAGAAAATGGACCAGAGAGCCAATAAAAACTCGTGCCGTGGCTTCCGGGTCGGCAGTCTGGATTTGAGGGCAGTTTGCGAAATAGCCATGCAACAAGCTAAATGAAGTCTGCTCGACATTGCGCACAAAAGCGCGGGCTAACTCTGGAAAGCGTCCCGATTCGCCCAGAATAATCCGCATGAAGTTGAGAAACTGTGGCTCGCATAAGGCAACATCCAACATCCGATTCGCCAACTCCCGTAAAACGACTTCTGGAGCCAGTTGCAAAAATTCAGGATGCGACGGATCGAAAATTGAGCGAAACTTGACTTCGACCAACTGCTGAATCAATGCAATAAATAAGCCCTCCTTGTCGTGGAAGTGACTGTATACCGTGGCCTTCGACACCCCCGCCGCGATCGCCACCCGATCCATACTCGTGGCCGCGTAGCCATGGGCTAAAAACTCCTGCATTCCCCCCGCTAAGATGGCCTTGGCTTTCTCTGTGGAGAGCTGACGTTCGGCACGCGTCGATTTTACTGGTTCCATTCCGCTTGATGATGTTGGACTTGACATTACTATACTACTCGGTTTAGTTTAGATGCAGCGCAAACTAAACTAGTCCGTTTAGTTTTATCTAGGTCGGAGGCATAGAGTCATGCAGACGGTTGCTCAAAAGGATTCTCCCAACATTCGTAAAGCCTTGTTGATTGCCGCCCTTGTCCTTGGCGGCGCAACGACGGCGGCCTTCGTCTGGCGGTTGCGTGCTCCCGTGGCGACCGCACCACAACCCGTAAGTCAGCCCGTCATCCGAACGATTACGGCGTTGGGACGTTTGGCCCCCAGCGGTGAAGTGATTAAGCTATCCGCACCCACATCGAGCAATGAAAATCGAGTCGACCAATTGCTGGTGAAAGAAGGCAATCGCGTCAAGGCAGGGCAGACGATTGCGATTCTGGATTCCCGTGATCGCCTACAAGCCGCGCTAGCGGAAGCCGAAGAACAAGTGAAAGTGGCGCAAGCAAACTTAGCCGTGACGCAAGCGGGGGCAAAGTCGGGCGAAATCGAAGCGCAACGGGCCGAGATTGCCCGCATCGAATCGGAGCGGCAAGGCAATATCGGCGCGCAAGCGGCAACCGTGGCGCGACTGCAATCGGAACTGCAAAATGCACAGACCGAATACGACCGCTATGAATCGCTCTTTAGCCAAGGCGCAGTTTCGGCTTCGGAGCGCGACAGCAAACGATTGACCCTAGATACAGCTCAACGGTCTGTCCAAGAAGCAAAAGCCACCCTCAATCGCATTCGCACCACCAGTCCGCAGGAGTTGAATAAAGCAAGATCCACGCTAGCTCAGATTGCCGAGGTGCGTCCGGTGGACGTGCTATCGGCGCAGGCAGAAGTGAATCGCGCCATCGCGGCCCGCAATCAAGCCAAAACCAATTTGGCCCAAGCCTTGGTGCGATCGCCCATCAATGGCGAAGTGCTTTACATCCATACCCGATCCGGCGAAGTCGTCTCAACCGATGGCATTGCCGAGATCGGGCAAACGCGCCAAATGCAGGCGATCGCCGAAGTCTATCAAAGCGACGTCGGTAAAGTCCGCCCCGGACAGCGCGTGCGGGTGAAGAGCGATGCGATTCCTGGCGAATTGACCGGAACGATTGAGCGAGTCGGTTCCCAGGTGCGCAGGCAAACGATTATCAACACCGACCCTAGCAGCAATATCGATGCCAGGGTGGTTGAGGTGCACGCAACGCTGGATCCTGCCTCCAGCCAAAAAGCCGCCAAGTTCACGAATCTGCAAGTTCAAGTCGTCATCGAGCCATGATTGGATTAATTCGACAACTTCAGCGCCGCACGCCCCTCGGATGGCTGCAACTGAACCATGAAAAAGGTCGTTTGCTTGTCGCCCTTGCAGGAATTGCGTTTGCGGATGTGCTGATGTTTATGCAGCTCGGCTTTCAGAATGCGCTCTACGACAGTAACACGCGCTTAAATCGCGCCGTCCGAGCCGACATTATTTTGATGAGTCCCAAAGCCCGCAGTACGCAAAACCTCGGGACCTTTACAAGGCGGCGGCTCTATCAAGCCCTAGATGTTCCGGGAGTTCAGTCTGCCGATGCGCTGTACATCAACACCTTGACTTGGAAAAATCCCCAAACCAAGCGAGATGCAACGGTTCAAATGCTGGGCTTCGATCCGGATCGCCCCGCGTTTCAGTTGCCGGAAGTGACTGGACAATTAGACCAGATCAAAATCCCGAATACCGTCTTGTTCGACCGATTAGCCAGAGGCGAGTACAAAGAGGCGATCGCCCAACTCGGTGCCGGACAATCCGTGACCACCGAAGCCGAACGCACGACGTTGACGCTGGCAGGACTGTTTACCTTAGGCGCATCCTTTGGGGCAGATGCAAACGTGATTGCGAGCGATCAAACCTTTCTGCGACTCTTTCCCCGTCGCGACGCGGCCAGTATTAGTCTCGGATTGCTTCGAGTACAGCCCGGTTCCGATCCGCAGCAGATTGCCGCCGCCTTAAAAGCGCATTTGCCGAACGATGTCCGCGTGATGACGTTTGCCGAATATATCCAGTTTGAAGAACATTATTGGAAAACAGAAAGCCCCATCGGATTCATTTTCAGTTTGGGAACGGCCATGGCCTTTGTGGTCGGCGTTGTGATCGTCTATCAGGTGCTTTCCACCGATGTGAATGCCCATCTCAAGGAATATGCAACCTTCAAAGCGATGGGCTATCAGAACGGCTACTTGTTGGGAGTCGTCTTCGAAGAAGCCATTATTCTGGCCTTTGCGGGCTTTATTCCCGGCGTCATTTTGCCCTTCGGACTCTATGCGTTAGCGGCAAATGCCACCGCTTTACCCCTCTATATGACCGTTTCGCGAGCCATTCTGGTGTTGTCGCTTACGGTTGCGATGTGTATCATTTCCGGGGCGATCGCAACCCGCAAACTCCAAGCCGCCGACCCTGCCGATATGTTTTAGGAGGAGTTCTGTAATGGCGATCGCAATTTCTGCACAAGGTCTGGATCATTGGTTCGGTCAAGGCAAACTGCAAAAGCAAGTGCTGTTCGATATCCATCTCGACATAAACGTGGGCGAGATTGTGATTATGACTGGCCCCTCCGGGTCCGGTAAGACGACCCTACTGACCTTAGTAGGAGGATTGCGCTCGACTCAATCGGGGCGGTTGCAAGTATTGGATCAAGAACTCTCTGGTGCAACGGCCCAACAGTTAGCCCAAGCCCGTCGCCATCATGGATACATCTTTCAGGCCCATAACTTGCACGGCAGTCTGACGGCCCTTCAGAACGTGAGAATGGGACTTGAATTACATCCGAGTTATTCCAACGCCGACATGCAAACCCGCGCTGCCGAAATGTTAGAGCAGGTTGGTTTAGGCGATCGCCTAAATTACTATCCCGACGATTTATCCGGCGGGCAGAAGCAACGCGTGGCGATCGCCCGTGCTTTAGTCAGTCATCCTAAACTCGTGCTCGCCGATGAACCGACTGCCGCCCTCGATAGTAAGTCCGGTCGAGATGTGGTGACGCTGATGCAACGGCTAGCAAAGGAGCAAGGCTGTACCATTTTGCTGGTCACCCACGACAACCGCATCTTGGATATTGCCGATCGCATTGTGAATCTGGAAGATGGTCGATTAATGAATCCGACAGCAGCCGTCTTGTCCTCAGGGGTTAGGGAGAAGGCGAACTTTTAGGAACAGGGCTACCGGAACTCGTTGCACTAGGAGTAGGGGTTTTCGGGGAAATACTGGCGATCAATTGCTGAATTTTACTTTTCACATCGACCGGAGCCAGGGATTCCGCAGACTTAAAGAGGGTTAAGGCGTCCTGATTTTTTCCCTGATTGCGCAACACAATGCCTTTGGCAACCACGGGTCGAAAGTCATTCGGACTTTCCTTTTGCAGTCGCTCGTACAAGGCAATGGCCTCACTGTCGCGCTTTTGGGAGAGATACACATCCCCCAGTAACAATTCGATGGCAGGTAAATCGGCACTGCCTGCTTGTTGCAGGTTCATTTGCTTGGCCGTGGCAATGGTACTTTGCAACAGATCGAAGGCTTCAGCAGAGCGTTGTTGCTGAATTAAGAGCGACACGTAGCCCTGTAGCGGCTCCATCTGGGTCGGCTTTTGGGTCAAGATATTGAGATAGGTCTGGGCCGCTGCGACCATGTCGCCCGACTGTTGCTGGGCTTGAGCCAGGAGGGTCGCATACATGGGCTGCTCTGGGTTGAGTTTGGCTAATTGTGTCAGCGGCTCAATCAGATCTTTGGGCTTACGTTGGCCAGCTTGTAACAACTTTAGTCGCGATTCGACCAAGCCTTGTAGCGCTGTTTGATTATTGGGATCGCGTTTGAGAACGAGCTGATACCCTTCTTCTTCTTTTTTGATCGTTTCTGGGGAGTCCGAGGCGGTGGCCGTAGGGGATGCGGTGGACTTGGCAGAGGGGTTGGAGGGCGGGTTCAGAATGCCGCCGATGAGGGGGACCATGGACAGTCCAATAAACATTAGGCTGGACGCGCCTAACACAGCAATCGTTAGCCAGCGTCGCGGTTTCTTTTCCACCAGGATCCTCTTAACTCTTTCGCTATTATCGACGATTCAATACCTTCAAGGTAGGATACCCGTTATCTCTAGTCATTGGTTCAGCGTCGTTATGTCGATGTCCTCTGCCGAAACAGTTTCCAATCTAGGGCGTTTGATTTTGGTGTCAGGGCCAACCCGCTCCGGCAAAAGCGAATGGGCTGAACAGTTGGCCCAACAAACCCGACAGTCGGTGGTGTACATTGCCACGTCGGTCCTATCGCCAGATGACCTGGACTGGCAGGCCCGAATTCAGATCCACCGCGATCGCCGTCCCTCTGATTGGGCGTGCTGGGAAGTCCCCATCGCCTTGGCTGATGTGCTTTCTGCCCCATCAGATCCCTGTTGCCTTTTGGTGGATTCACTGGGCACTTGGGTCGCCAATGGGTTGGATCAGACGCCTGAGGACTGGACCAAGATCCAGAATGCGCTCATCCAAGCGCTAGAAAACACCGCGCACCAGGTTATTTTGGTGGCGGAAGAGGTGGGATGGGGGATTGTTCCGGCCTATCCTACGGGACGATTGTTTCGCGATCGCCTGGGCGACTTGGTGCGTCGGATTGGGGGCATAGCCGACCAAGTGTATTTGGTGGCCGCAGGTTATGCTTTGGATCTTAAGCAGTTGGGACAACCGGTGCCCGCCAGACATTAAGCATCGTCAAGGTGCAACGCTGGACGAGGAATCCGTGCGTTAGCATAGGGAATGAGGATCCGCGAGGGCAGCCTTTTGAAACAACCTCTAGGTCGGAGGGTTACGAAGGGAGACTGATTCTGCTATGGCTTTAGAGCGCGATGTCAAAAATTATGTGGCGTGTTGGATGCAACTGGGCACCAAGGTGTGGCTTCAGGGCGGTCAAGCCTCCTGTCAAGTCAAAGCAGTGATTGCCGGGGAACAATACAGTTCTGACTTTGAAGCTTGCTGGCGTCAAGTTTCGGCACCTGAATCTGGGGATTGTTACCTGGATGGAACCACCGTCACGCTTCGAGACTTAACGAGCGATGCCTGGGAGATTATGCATTGTGCCCGGTGCGATATGCCGTTAGCCATTCCGATCGCAGGGTTAGCGGATGCAGGCTGTCCTTGTCAGGGGCTGGCGAACTGGCCCAATACCGAGATACCGATTCCACACCCTCCGGTGGAAAGTCGGAATTATTTGAAAAATATTCAACATCGACTGTGCGATCAAGGTGGCGATTGTTTAAATTAGACCCTTTCTAGGAAACAGCCCCCGACTGAAATACCCGACCAATGATCTCTTCAACGGGTGGATCCGTAATCGTCAGGTCGCAAACAGGCAACTCGGCTAAAATTTTGGCGATGGTTTGGGTTAAAGCTTCGCGACGAATAATTAAGTGGACCGATCGTCCCTCAACCGACTCGATTTCGCCGTAAGGGGCCAATTCCGCTACGGATTTGGGATGCGCTAGATCCAAAGTAACCTGTCGATAGGGTGCAAATCGATCCAGTAACCCATCCAAAGCGCCGTCGTAGATCAATTGTCCTTGATGAATGACCAAAACGCGATCGCAGAGCGCCGTAATATCGGCCATGTAGTGGCTGGTGAGTAAAATAGTGGCATCGAAACGCCGATTATAGGCTTGCAAAAATTCCCGCACACTGGCTTGCGCATTGACATCCAACCCCAAGGTCGGCTCATCGAGAAATAACACTTGCGGTTGGTGCAATAGGGCAGCGAGGAGTTCCGCTTTCATGCGTTCTCCCAGAGACAGTTTGCGCACGGGCTGGGACAGTTTATCCTCTAGGGATAACAGGTCTGTCAACTCCTGCAAACGGCGCTTAAAGTCGCGATCGCTAATGCCATAGACCGCTGCATTGATGCGAAGGGAATCCATTGCGGGCAAATCCCACAGCAATTGCTGTTTTTGCCCCATCACCAGGGTGATCTTTTCTAAAAAGGGCGGACTGCGGCGAAACGGTACATACCCCGCCACCCGAACTTGGCCGCTAGACGGGTGAATGAGACCCGTCAACATCTTGAGCGTGGTGGTTTTGCCCGCGCCATTGGGACCGAGAAAACCAACCATCTCGCCGGGCTGGATCTCAAAACTTACATTTTGTACGGCATGGACGAGGCGGTGCTGCCGCCGGAAAAAATGCGACAGGGTGCCGCGCAGACCCGGTTCCTTAAGGGCAACCGGATACACTTTGGTCAATTGATCCGCAGTAATGATAGGCATACCGCTTATGCTAAACGGTTAGGGGCTTGGCGTGCCGCCCTCGACAGCTTTCTCCTGTTGTTCCAGATTACTTTTGGTTTGATCTACGGTTTGCTGGACACTTCGCGCGTTATCGATGGCCTTCTCTCCACCTTCAACGCCTTTTTGGTAGGTTTCAGCCGCCGGGTTTGCACACGCGGCGACAGAGACGCAAATCAGACCGCCCATCAAACCCAAACATCGTAAATTGCTCATGCGATTTGATTCCAGGTGCCCGTCTCTACTCTAAACCCTTCTGCTTGACCTGTTCAATGGATAGCTCCAGTGTTTTTATGAATTGCATACTATCCTTTAATAAATACTCAAAATTAGGAAGAATAGTTGAACAGCATCTGATATAGTTTTCAATCCATCTTCGAGAGATAATAGCCTGTCCTAAGGTCATGAGTGTTGAGTTGAAATCCTGATGTAAAGCAATACCAAGCTGGTCAAAATATACTTTCTCTATCCAAAAATCTCTGGGTCTGGTCATTTTCATATATTTTACAGATATAGTCGGGCCGATATATTTAAAACTCTCAGAAATTAAATTATTTATTAACTTTAATAAATCTCCGACGCAATAATTTACGTTAGCATCATTTAATGTTGTATTGTTACTCTTAGATACTTTCTTCGCTTCACGTAAAATAGATTCAAAAATCCGATTTTCTGTCTCATTAATTTGTTCCTTGCTAGAATTGTTTTTAACAAGACTTTGATG
>JBAVRC010000082.1:0-1961 GCA_049694615.1 Thermosynechococcaceae cyanobacterium
GCGCTTAACAGACCGTTATCCCGTGAGAACTTGCCAAGGGCCAAACCGATGACCATAATATTGCAAAATCTCTAACGCTCTCTTTTGGGACTCCGGGCTGAGTTCGCTGGCTCCGCGAAGGCATAAACCGCCCACCTGGCTTAATTCGTAATCGAATGTTGAGGCAGTTTGGGGCAAAATCTCAACCTCAAGACCGATCACTTGACGCAAATGGGCCGCCACTTCTCGATAGACAGCCAAAGGCAACGTGGGCCAGCTTACGGTTTCTGGAATGGTATGGGTCTGCATTTAAACCTGGCCAATGGTGTGCGACGGCGGCTTGAGATTTGGTAGGGCACAGCAGTTCACGTCGTCTAGGCAAACCTTCCCCCATTGCAAAGCCCAGCGCAACAGCGCTACACGATTGTCCGTGGCGGTTTTGGTCAAAATGTTGCTGATGTGATTATCGACGGTTCGTTTGCTAATATCGAGCCGTTCGGAAATCTCTTGATTTGTGAGTCCAGCAGCCACCAATTCCAGCACCTGAAATTCTCGATCCGAAAGCGGTTGATTCTCCTGCGGTGCGCTGCCTGCCATACCCTGCGATTCCGTAGAAATACTTATCTCACTTTATTCTAATGGGTCTGCTGGATTTTGCGCAGCCCATCTTCTAAGGGGATCCAGGTTCTGTCCCGGATACGACGGGGGCAATGCGATTGAGGGCTAAATGGGGATGATCCGCCAGTAACTGCTGCACATTCCACTCATTGCGGAATAACAGGACGGGACGGCCCCAACTGTCTTTAACCGTCGCGGCATTAAAAATGCGACCAATCTTCTCTAGGGCTGCCCAGCCATCCTGGACCCAACGGGCGACCGTATAGGGCAATAGTTCAAGGCGGGTTTCCACGTTGTATTCATTTTGCAGTCGGAATTGCACCACTTCAAATTGCAATTGACCGACAGCAGCCAGGATCGGGTCGCGTTTGGACTCGTCGGTGGAATACATAATTTGAATGGCCCCTTCTTCTTGTAATTCGGAGACGCCTTTTTGGAACTGTTTAAATTTGGAAGGGTTGGGATTTCGCAGGTGGGCAAAAATTTCGGGAGAAAAGCAGGGAATTCCTTCATATTCGAGTTTTTTCCCGCAAAAAATGGTATCGCCGATCGCAAACATTCCGGGATTATTTAACCCAATGACATCGCCGGGATAGGCTTCTTCAATGGATTCTCGTCCTTGGGCAAAGAGTTTTTGGGGCCGAGAGAGCCGAATGGTTTTTCCGGTTCGGGCATGGTTCACGGTCATGTCTTTTTCAAATTTGCCCGCACAGACCCGCACAAAGGCGACGCGATCACGATGTTTGGGGTCCATGTTGGCTTGGAGCTTAAACACAAATCCAGAAAAATCGGCGGAAGCGGGATCGATCAAGCCCAGGTTACTGTTATAGGCACCGGGCTTCATGGCGTAGTCTAAAAAGGCATCCAGAAAGAGTTCTACCCCAAAATTGGTCATGGCACTGCCAAAGAAGATGGGGGTCATTTTGCCGCGACGCACAAGATCCAGGTCCAAGGCAGATCCGGCTTCGGTGAGTAATTCCAACTCGTCCTTGAGTTGATGGTACAGATCGGCATCCAGGAGCGATTCAATTTGCGGGTCGCCGACATCGAGCACCGTTTCACGGGCTTCTTTGCGTCCGTGTTGGCTGCGCTCGAACAGGTGAATTTGTTGCTGACGCCGATCGAACACGCCCTTAAAGCGATCGCCGGTGCCAATGGGCCAGTTCACGGCGTAGGTTTGCAACCCCAGTTCCTGTTCGATTTCGTCTAGCAATTCCAAGGGTTCTCGACCGGGGCGATCAAGCTTATTGACAAAGGTGAAGATGGGGAGCGATCGCAGTTGGCAGACCTCGAACAACTTGCGGGTTTGCGGTTCTAACCCTTTGGCAGCGTCGATGAGCATCACGGCATTATCGGCAGCGGCT
>JBAVRC010000083.1:0-4091 GCA_049694615.1 Thermosynechococcaceae cyanobacterium
GCATTACAGCGAGAGATTTTGGTTGGCAATGAGCTTAATGGAGCCAGAAAACTTGAAATAGCTTCGGTCTGCGGTTTGCGGCGAATAGACGGACTGCTGTACCCGACCAAGGACGTTATTACCCGCATTGATGGCAACTTGCGTGCCAAAGTCGGAATTGCTGCCCACCAACCCGCCGCCAAAGGCTGTTTGTGCCGTACCGGCCATAAACCCGACTACATCCTTCAAGCCGAACCCAGAACCGGGGCGAATCAGCTTGGCTTGCACTGGAGCATTGTCGGATGCAACCACATCGATCCCCGCTGTAACGGGGCGCTCCTCGCCTTTGACCTGAAAGCTCGTCGCAATCAGTTGGAGTAAGCCGGACTGTCGCGAGGTTTGGGCCGGATCCGGTTGGAGAGTGACGATCGCACCCTTGGGGATATCGCCAAAGGCTTGCGAGAGGGTCGCCTTAAAGTGGCGATTGCTGATATCGATTTCCGAATTCCAGATAATCGGGGTTTGCAAGGTGGCCTTAGCCATACTCCCTTCTTGAATTGAGAAAGAAGGTCCAGGGGCGATCGCCGAAGTTGCAACGGACGATGGCCCATCGAAGCCTGTCGCAGGGGTCTCTTCCTGAATGTAGGAGGCATTTTGGTACCCTGCATCGAGGGCAGCGGTCGGGGTGGAATTGGCTGCAACGCTGTTGGAGCCATCTGCAATCACCCCCAGTTCGGTCAACCGTTTTAGCGCAGAGGCGGGATTTTCCTGGGGGACCGGAGATGCAAACGGGGGAGGACTGTAGGACGCGAGAATGGGTCTAGCAGCAGGTGCAGACGGCACGACAGGAGCAGATTGGATCGGTCGTGCTGCAACCGTCGTCGGTCGAGTAGGCGGAACGCGGGTTGGATTGACGACGGGCCGAGTCGTGGGGATCTTCGCAGTTTTGGGCAATGGTTTCTTCGGTGCATTGAGTTGAATGGCTTGCCCCTGCTGATTCTGCTGGTCAAGGGCTTGCCGCGTCTTGAGTGCCTCAATTTGCTCGGCTTGAGCCGGGTCTTTGATGACATCCGGCAGCGTGTCCGACTGCGAATTCGTCACCACTAAGGGTTGATTCTGCGGATCGCCTTTGCCGCCTACCAGCAGGAAAAAGAAAAACCCGACCAGCAGCGACATCCCTCCAGCAATGATGAGTCGAGGGAGTGGCTGGGTACTAGTGGCCCGATGCTCAATCAGGTTGAGTTGGTCCTCCGGGGTGAGCAGGCCATTGCTGCTCGCCTTTTCATCCGGTTCGTCCCAACCCGCAAAATCGGCAATGTCCGCATCGTCGTATTTCAGCATCTCAGTCGCTTCAGACGCATCCCCCAATTGCGCTAGGTCTTCGGCTAAGTCGCTATAATCGTTTGCCGTCTCGTTCATTTCTCGTTGGCTTATAGTGCCCATAAATCTCTCCCTAATGAATTGCTAAATTTCTGATTTCTTGAATTCGCAATCCTTTCGCTAGGACCGAATAAATTGCTTTTTCATAACTCGAAGCGCCGCTTTTGAGTGGGGAAACAGGCTGATTGACCGCGTTCAAAATGAATTCTTTGTTGTACTTAAACAACTTGCCGGATTGGTCCGAAGGGCTGACTTCATACCAGCTCGATACGACCTGGACACTCCAATGTCCTTCCTTAAGCCGCTTCGGTGCGCCGATATTCGACACAACCGCAATCCGCTGCTTCTTGGAACTCAGGTAGGAGGGCAGCTTAAACTCCTTGACCAATCCCTTGAGCCACCCAGTCCGAAAATCGTCGGTTAAGGCAAAGGACGCCAACAATGTTTCGGTGGGAATCCGGTCATTCCCGAATTGTTCGCCGTTATCCTTGGTCTTTTTGCCATCGGCTCCGGTAATTTCTGCATCCCAGTTGAGGGCCAACGGAATCCATTCGTTCAGAAACGAGCGGATGGTTTCTGTCGAACGGTAGTTGGGATTCATGGCCTTTACTGCAACCCCGGTCCCGTCTGCCATTTGCACCAGGGCAGGGGCATTTTGGGTTTGCAACCGATTGAGCCGATTGCACATCGACAATTGCGTGAGAAACAAGATCCCAAATGCTCCAACCTTTACAACCGACCACAAGGGCGCTAGAGATTGGAACGATCGCCGACGTTTTTGTTGCTGTTCATGGTCGGCAATATCCGCAATTTCCGGCAATATATTCATCGCTAAATCCTCCGAAATCGGGTAAATCCGGCCACCAGCCCGCCAATAATGGGAACGGCTTGCACAATTTGGCCAAACCCAGACGAAATTCCTGCGATCGCCCCCGATGCATTCCAGGTTGCCAATTTATAGGACGCTGCCGGGGCACCCAGCCCAAAGATCGCCGCCGTGATAATGTCCGAAAATTTTGTTGTCTCCAATCGCGCAATAATGAGTGCACTCAAACTAATCAAAATCACGTAGTAAAATTCCGCCAGCATCGTCCCGAAAAAGATACCCACCCAAAACTTCAACGAGTTGGAGGTCGAAAACGGCACTGTGGACCAAGCCACTGCTACGGGGAAAGTCAGTACCGATAGAAAATAAATGGCCTGGACCGCGTTGATGTAGATGTGTTGCAGGATATGCATCAACGTCTTCATGATGTTGAAGACCACGCCCCCGGAGAGCATGTCTCCAATCGAAAAAAATGGGCCGAGGGGATTGACGGCTAACAACCCTTTTTGGGTGTATTTCTCAAACTCGTTGGTAACCCCAGTCGTCACCGCATCCTTGAAATCGTTGAGAAAGCGGACTGTGGTCGAACACAGCCCAAAACAAACTTTTTCGTATTCCGCTTGCAGGCTTTCGGCGTATTTGGCGACCGACGTATAGCACTCCAGCTTGGTATAGAGCGCATCTTGCTCCTTAGACAACCGAATTTCGGGGTCAGTGGGTCGGGTCGTCGATGGTAAAAAGACAGGCGGTGCCACAATCGCGTCGCATTTGGCCGATTCGCGGGTCAGGCGACTTTTGGCATCGTCGGTGAGCAGCACATCCTTAACCGCCTCGTTCAGCTTGATGCCCGCCAAGGATTGGTTCATGAGACCGTCGCGAAAGTGATCTTTGATCTGAATCGCGGCATAGACCAGGCGCAATCCCGGCGAAGCGCTTCCGCCGATGAGCCAGACGCAAAAGAATAGGGTCAGCACTGGCAGGGCGAAGATCTGCCATGCAATGCCTTTGGCCAATTCCTTCACAACCCGTATGATGAACAGGGTTCCGGCCATGGCTAGGACGATCTGAGCCAGGAACCGGGTAAAAAACCAAATCGAGTTATTGTTCGGATTGAGAAAGGTGTCTTGGAATAGCTTGTTCCACCCTTCGCTTATGGCTTGCATACTCTGGAGCGAATCATTGGCAAAGTCCGACCCGTTCAGTCTGGCCTCTGCCGCAACGGGGACCAGACAGAGGGCCATCGTAAACAGCAACACGAGAAGGGATCGATCTAGACGGATCTTCATTGCATATCTCCCAAGGATTTTGACTTGTCCCCATAGGGCGTCAAACTGGGGATGTAATACAGATCGATGGAATCTACCACTGTGTTCGAGATCCCTCGCCGTTCGTTGCGGCTATCCTCGTTAAGCTGGCGAACTGCCTGAGAGGTATTGGTTATCTCCATCGTTTGATAGGCTTGACCGATTTTCAGGTCCGTCAAAATTTGGTTGGAGATCGCTGTTGTGCCTGCGATCGCGGACAGCTGACCGGATTGAACCGAAGATTGATTGGAGAGCGAACTGAGTTGGGCGGCGTGGGAAGCGCCATTGGCAGCGATTTGCGCATTTATCATGGCGATGTCCTTGAGGACGGCTTGGGATTCCGTCTCCCCTTGCGCCTTTTCAGCGGTGGTTTTGGCGGTCTGTGCGGCAGTTTCGGCCTCCTGGGCTGCGATCGCGGCTTGTTGACTTTGTTTGACGGTTTCTTGCAGTCCCCCTTGCGTCGATTCCGCATAGGAGCCGGATTGTTTCAGTTGGTCGGCCATGCGCTGCTGTCCATTTTTGTCCAAGACCCCCGCGACGTAGGATTGCACTTGCAACGAGGTTAGGTTGTCCTGGCGCGCGTGTTTGACATACGCCTGTTC
>JBAVRC010000084.1:0-2720 GCA_049694615.1 Thermosynechococcaceae cyanobacterium
GCGCTGAAGGCCATTCATAAAGGGGCATTTGCCGATGTGGCACTAGATCGGGTGCTATCTGGCCATCGGTTGTCAGACGCAGATCGCCGATTATTAACGGAACTGGTGTACGGCTGCGTGCGCCGAATGCGATCGCTCGACCACCTCATCGATCAATTGGCCCAGAAACCCGCTCGGAACCAACCGCCGGATGTGCGCACGGTCCTGCATTTGGGGTTATATCAGTTGCGCTATCTTCAACATATTCCCGCGTCTGCGGCGGTGCATACCACGGTTGAGTTGTTCAAGCAAAATCGCCTGTCTGGTTTGACAGGGTTCGCCAATGGGGTCTTGCGACAGTATCTGCGGTTGCAAGAAAAGCAAGATCCCTTATCCCTCCCCGCCGATCCCCTAGAACGGTTGGGGGTTTTACACAGCTACCCGGCTTGGATTTTGCAAGTCTGGGCCGAAAGTATCGGTCTGGAGGGCACCGAAGCATTATGCCAAACCCTGAACCAATCTCCGGCTATTGATCTGCGGATCAATCCACTGAAAACCGATCGCGAGACCGTGCAAGCGGCGTTGGCTGACCAAGGCATCGCCACCGTCTTGCTCCCCAACTTGCCCCAAGCTTTAAGGATCGTGGGCAACCCAGGTTCCATTCGAGATCTGGCAGGGTACGAACCGGGCTGGTGGATGGTTCAAGATGCCAGCGCTCAACTGGTGGGACATTGGGTCAATCCGCACCCCGGTGCAACCGTCATTGACCTCTGTGCGGCACCGGGGGGCAAAACCACCCATCTGCTCGAACTGATGCAGGGACAAGGTACCGTTTGGGCCTGCGATCGCACCGCATCCCGATTACGCCGTTTGCAACAAAACCTGGATCGGTTAGCGATTAATAATGTCAAGCTTTGGCAAGGCGACAGTCGCAGCTTACCCCCCGAAATGCCCCTAGCGGACTATGTTTTATTAGACGCTCCTTGTTCTGGGTTGGGAACGTTGCACCGCCATGCGGATGCCCGGTGGCGGATCTCCCCGGACAATGTGCAGGAATTGTCCGTCCTCCAGAACGAACTGCTAGAAGCAGCGTCCCAGCAGGTCAAATCCAATGGCGTGATCGTCTATGCCACTTGCACCCTGCATCCCCAAGAAAATGAAGCGGTCATCCAACACTTTTTAGCCACCCATCCCCATTGGCGGCTGGAAGCCACCCCCGATACGGCGATCGCTACCGCATTTGCGTCGGAAACCGGTTGGGTTAAAATTTGGCCCCACCAACGAGCGATGGATGGCTTTTTTATGGCTCGATTGCGTCAGGGGTGCGATGCGCCATTGTGCTGACGCAACTATTCTTCCGGTTCAATGGTGCTGCTTAACCCATGATTATTGAGGGTTTCACTATAAAACTCAGCGTGCTCTAGGGCGCAGACAATGACCAAGGCAAGGCCGTGGGTGTGGGCCTCCATCATAATGTTGATGGCCTGAGGCTCTGAGAGGTTGGGAATGGTTTTCAGCAACACGCCCACGACATACTCCATGGAATTGAAGTCGTCGTTATGTAACAAAACACGATAACGGGGCGCTAATTTACGAACGGTTGACGGTTTGGTTACGGTTTCTACAGACATCGTTGACCCTTTGGCACCGTTGTTGATGGGTTGTTGAACTACACCATCAGGCGATCGCAAACTGCTGATGGCGATTTGATTTCCCTTAGTTTAACAACTTCGTGGAGGGGTGGGGCAGTGGTTTGTTGGGATGCTTGACGGATGTTCCGAATTAACCCATTGTGGAACCCGTAGCCTTGCCATCACTCGCAAAACAAACAAGGACGTGTTCCATGACCTCCTCTGTCCCCATTCGTTTAACCCCGGCTCCGATTGAATTTGGTACAGATGGGTGGCGGGGGATTATTGCCGCAGATTTTACCTTTGAACGCCTCGGACAGGTGGCCCCGATTGCCGCCCAGGTTTTGGCCCAGATCAATGGCAACCCGGGGGCAAATCGCCTCATCGTGGTGGGATACGATCGCCGATTTTTATCCGAGACCTTTGCCGAGGCCACTGCGATCGCCGTCCAGCAAGCCGGGTTTGATGTGTTGCTTTCAGACGCCTTTGCCCCCACCCCAGCCATTAGTTGGGCGGTGAAACAACATCAAGCCTTGGGCGGATTGGTCATCACCGCCAGCCATAATCCAGCGGCCTATTCCGGCTTAAAAGTGAAAGGCGCTTTTGGCGGTTCCGTGGCCCCTGAGGTGACCCAAATGATTCAGGCCCAATTGGGCCATCCGGTTGCCACCGCAGAAGCACCGGGAACCCTGACCCACTTCAATCCTTGGCCGGACTACTGTGCCGTGCTGCGCTCCAAAGTGGACCTCAGTGCCATTCAAGGGGTGATCGCCAGCAGTCGCGTCACGGTGTATGTGGATGCCATGCATGGCGCAACGGCCACCGGACTGGAACAAGTCTTAG
The DNA here is from genome assembly GCA_049694615.1 of Thermosynechococcaceae cyanobacterium. GTDB lineage: Bacteria > Cyanobacteriota > Cyanobacteriia > Thermosynechococcales > Thermosynechococcaceae > JAAURS01. The sequence goes on from JBAVRC010000084.1 coordinate 2,454, forward strand.
GGGTGCCGATCCATGAACTGCGCTCTGAACGGGATCCGATGTTCGGCGGCGGTGCCCCGGAACCGTTGCCCAAGTATATGGAGGCGTTATTGCAAACCCTCCGCGATCGCGCAGCGTCCACCACCGCGACCGGGGTTGCTGTGGGGTTTGTCTTTGATGGCGATGGCGATCGCATTGCGGCGGTGGATGGTCAAGGCAATTTCCTGAGTTCTCAGATTTTGATTCCGGTTTTGATTGAGCATTTGGCCAGTCGTCGCGGCTTTACGG
>JBAVRC010000085.1:0-4345 GCA_049694615.1 Thermosynechococcaceae cyanobacterium
ATTGGTGCGACTGGCGGCGATCGCAGAGTCTCACTCCAATCACCCCATCGCGAAATCCATTCGGGAAGCCTACGGTCAACCCATTGATGAATCGAGCATCGCCGACTACACCGAAATTGCCGCCCACGGCATTCTGGCAACAGTCGAGAATCGACAGGTGTTGGCTGGAAACGATCGCCTGATGCATCGCGAAAACATTGACCATGATACCTGCCATGTACAAGGCACCGTCGTTCACTTGGCCGTGGATCAGCGCTATGCAGGATATATCGTTATTTCGGATCAGCCTAAACCCGATTCAAGAGACGCCATTCAAGCGCTGAAAAAATTGGGTGTCGAAAAAGTCATGATGCTCACAGGAGATGCCCAGGATGTTGCCGAACGCATGGCTGGGTTCCTGAAGCTAGATGCGTATCGGTCGGAACTGCTCCCGGAGCACAAAGTGACGGCCATTGAGGCGCTGCTACAACAGTTTGCCCACAGAGGAAAAGTTGCATTTGTAGGCGATGGCATTAATGATGCTCCCGTCATTGCCAGAGCCGATGTGGGAATTGCCATGGGCGGACTGGGCTCCGACGCAGCGATTGAAACGGCTGATGTGGTGTTGATGACCGATGCACCGTCTAAAGTGGCAGAAGCAATTCAGGTGGCCCAAAGAACCCATGCCATCGTTATGCAGAATATTGTGTTTGCCTTAACCATTAAGGGCATTTTTATTCTCCTGGGTGTTTTTGGCCTTGCCAGCATGTGGGAAGCCGTATTTGCCGATGTGGGCGTAGCGTTGGCCGCGATTTTAAATGCCACTAGAGTGCTCAAGTAAAACCGGATCTTTTGATTTCTAATATTTGAGGTCGTAAAAATACAAAGAGTCCCTTCGGCAACAGCAGCATCCATACCCCTCAATGCGATTCGGTTTAGGTCTGCTTGTTTGCGCCCTGTCCTTTCGGTGCAGGTTGCCTTTTCGGGGACTACGTGGGCTGTGCGGGGGGTATGTCAGCCCAATCAATATATTCAATATACGCCCTGGCTATTTTTCGCTTAAGCGTGGATTTACGGCTCTTTCCTTTTTTCTTTCGAGAAAATTTATCCGTACCTTCACCCTTGTTTTTACAACCTATCTATGCGCTTGCAGGCTTCTTCTGGTGTCTTATACCGCTCAAAGATAGACACCATAGGCTATTTGGCTTTTATCCAGCTTCAATGACATATCCTGATTCCGCGTTAAAACGTCATGGCCCAGCGTTTGCAAAAACGTACTACAATATTGAAGAACATACTACATGAAACGATAGTACAGACCCATCCCTCCTGATCAGTGGTGGTCTGTCCTCACTTGCAAGTTTTGACAGAGAGCTATTCCCATGCTTTGCCCTAGCTTCTGAATCCCATTTCTCAAACGCTTAGAAAGCGTCTCATGATGGGTCGAATGGTATCTTCACCAACCTGGCAGACCGCTGGTTGGTGTTGGGTTTTCTATGGCCTTGAATCATCTGCACTGATCGTCTTCGTTTGCCATGAATCCGCACATCATGTGGATTTTGTTGGCCCTATAGTCCTGCGCTCAAAAGAAGCTTATGTCGTCTTATCGCGATATTATCCGGTATTTTCATCGCTATTGGGGAATTGCTGCCTTCAGCATCGGGATGGCCAGCCTGCTGGAAATCTTAGATTTACTCGTCCCCTATGCCATTGGTCAACTGCTGAATGTGTTGTCCAAACAACCCCTAGATGCGGCCCTCCTGAACGCCATTGGGGCGATCGCCCATTCTGTGGGGCATCCGGTGACCCCTGGGTTGAGTTTGGCTGTCCTTTTAGCCCTGATTTTTGCGGTCTCCGTGCTGCGTGCTCCCATCCAGCCGTGGGTTACGAGTTGGTTTCATTGGGCGATTCCACTGTGGGCACGTCGCGATCACGCTGAGCAAGTTTTGGCCAAAATTCTGACCTTGCCGCTGTCCTTTTATGACGAGAACAATCCAGGGCGGATTGCCGGTCGTGTCGCCAGAGGGTTAACCAATTACACCTGGAGCTACCCGGAAATCGCAGGGCAATTTATCCCCAAACTGATGCGGGTTTTCGGCATCTTTGTGGTGATCTGGATGCTGGAGCCCCGCATTGCGATCGCCTTTTTGCTCTCCTTCTTGGTCATTTTAGGGTTTAGCCTCAAAGGGTTAGGCAACCTCATTCAGCGGGAAGCCATGCTGGATCGGTATATGGAAAATACCGAAAGCCGCACCTCGGAAATCATTACCAATATCAAAACGGTCAAAGCCTTTGCGGCAGAAAATCGGGAACTGAAACGGCAACAGCAACGCCTCGACCGCGAACTGACCGTGGTTCTCAACCGCATCCATCGCGGCTATGTGCGCCTTGCAACCGCCCAGCGCACCGTCGTTCAATCCTGTGTCTTTGGCATTTTAGCCATGACGCTCTGGTCCACCTGGCAAGGTCGATTGTCCCTAGGACATTTTGTGACCCTGTTCACGGTGTCCAGCATGGCCTATGCCGAACTGGAACCATTGAGCGTCCTGGCGGAAGTGTTTGCCCGTCGGTATGCCTCCATGCTGCGGTTCCACGAGTTTATGCAAATTCCGGCAGGCACAGATGCGGCGGATTTATCGGCAGAAACGCCCAAGGCATCCCCTGCTCGCTGTCGTGACGCCCAAGGATCCTTTGGGGAGGGCAAGGTTGAATTTGACCAGCTCAGTTTTGGTTACGATCCAGACCGATTGGTGCTGCAAGACATTAACCTATTGATTGAACCTTGCCAAACCGTTGCCATTGTGGGGAGATCCGGCTCCGGGAAATCGACCCTTATCAAGCTCTTGCTTCGCTATTTTGAGCCGACCCACGGACGCATTTTGTTGGATGGGATGGATGTGCGATCGCTGGAGGTTCGCAACTATCGGTCCCGACTGGCGATCGTCCACCAAGAGGTGGATGTGTTTAACGGGACGGTACTGGATAACTTAATGTACGGCAACCCTGAAGCCAGTTGGACTGAAGTCGAAGCAGCTTGTCAGATGGCCAAGGCCGACGAATTTATCCGCGAGTTGCCCCAGGGCTATGCCACTATTGTCGGGGAGCGCGGGGTGCGTTTATCGGGTGGACAACGCCAACGCTTGGGTATTGCCCGTGCGTTAGTGGTCAACCCAGAGATTCTCGTGTTCGATGAAGCGACCTCTAGCCTAGACTATGCCTCGGAGCGAGCGATTCAGGTGGCCATGCGATCGCTGTTGGGCACGCGCACCCTCATTGTGATCGCCCACCGTCTCAGTACCGTCAGGGACGCGGACAAAATTGTGGTGCTCGATCAAGGCCGCATTCTGGAAACTGGAACCCACACTGAGTTGATTCGGCATGGGGGTCTCTATGCCAGACTCAATGAACTGCAAGAAGAGGGGGCTTTGTTCGCCTAACGGTGCCTGTCATCCGCAGCAGATCACATCTCGATCTCGGCAGACGGACTCTCAATGATCATGCGAATGGGCATTGTTCCCTCACATCGATACAGTTCTGCTCTTATAATCAATAGAGGCATATTATGTTGCACTGGCACTAAAAGCATTATGACCTCTCCAGTCATGACTTCAACCCTGATGATTGAACCTTCATCATGGTTGCGTTCTGGGATTGCCGTTGAAAAAGTAGACGGCATTAATCTCGTTAAATTCACAAAAGAACTTCATACACATCTAGAAGAATTGTTGGAGAAACGGAAAGCTGGATTGTCAACTCCGCAAGAGGATGCTGAATATGCTGGGATTACTGAGTTAGAACGGATTCTTACGTTTGTCAACGCTAAATTGATTGCCAGTCGTGACGATAAATGAACGGACTCGGCAGTTTGTACGTGAAAGAGCAAAATATCTGTGCGAATATTGCCACTCTCCAGAGCAATCCAGTTCCGATGTTTTTACAATCGACCACCTGATTCCAAGATCTTTGGGTGGATTGGATGAGGTTGATAATTTAGCTTTGGCTTGCCGTCGCTGCAATGAGCGTCGCTACAACTTTACAACTGCCATTAACCCGCAGACTGGGGAGGAGGTTTCTATATTTAATCCTCGTCTTCAGAAATGGGCGGAGCATTTTATCTGGACAACGGATGGGTTGAAAATTATTGGAAAAACGCCTATAGGTCGGGCAACTTGTTATCGATTAGATTGTAACGACGAATTTCACAACCAAGGCTTTATTCAAGCATCCAGACAATTATGGGCACAAGGAGGCTGGCATCCACCTTCGGAAGATCCTCGCCAGTGACCAAATTGTAGTGCCCGATCAAGGCCGTATTCTAGAAACTGGAGCTCATGCAGAATTGATTCGGCATGGGGGGATCTATCCC
>JBAVRC010000086.1:0-16612 GCA_049694615.1 Thermosynechococcaceae cyanobacterium
GGCTGATGTTGATGAAAGACGAAGCTATAATTTACGTTCTCCAGTGCCAAAACGATGCCCCTTGATGCATATTAATCCAGAGACAGGTATCAAAAGGAGAGATCAGAGAGATGAATTTCCTCCCGCAACTTTTCTAGAAAGTGCTGATCCTATAAATAAAAATCGACAAGCACATATCCGATGTATTAATGCTTGGGATAATGGCGGTTCTGGAGGGAGCTTTGGCAAGCAGTTCAATTTTTATAAACCTAGATCGAGCAGTAAGGTAACGTATGAAATTCCAGATGGTGGCGTTATTGAGTTCGTTGTAACCCCATGAAGTTTATTGCTGCCTATGATGAATGTAATGTCCAGTATGGTTGCCTATCTGTCATGGATGCTGCCGCTCTGGAAGATAGTAAAGCTGTGAATTTCCTTCACTTTGAAGGGCCTCACTGGTGCCAAGGTTTTGCCTGGATGCCTGGGACTGTCAATTTTCTGATGTTAAATAATGATTGTGAACTCAGTTCTGCCTTCGTTGAAGTGTACTTGAGCGATCATATTGAATTGTGTCCCGACACCATTCGTGCCATTCAGGTTCCTTTTAGTGTTGGCAGATTGGGGGTTTGCATACCTAATGACGGGGCTAGAATCATTTCTGGAACAGCTACGAAATTGCCAAGTCGGCAAAAAATCGCAATTCCTGTCCCATCGGGCCAATACGCTTTGGTTTGCGAAATGAAATTTCGAGATGATGAGGAATATTTGAATAGTGAGAGATATCGCCAAAATAATGAAGTTGGCTTGACAGATATGTGGTGTCGTTTAATCTTTGTGGCCCAAGAGGATGCTCCGCCTGCTATCCTTCGTGCAGATGAGTTCCTCAACCTCGAACGTTATGGAGGTACTTTTTTGATGGAAGCGGAGGAAGCATAGCAATAGGCTGAAAAACGAAACCTAAATCTTGCGGGATATCCCGCATCACACTAAGTTCTCGCCCTCTTATAGGTTAAAAGATATCCACTCCATCGATTGCATGGAGTCCATGGGCATGGGCATGTTCGCCACAGGTACGCGGCGTGGGAAAAATCTTACCAGGATTGGCCAATTCTTTGGGGTTAAAGGCATGACGGACCCATTGCATGGTTTCTAAATCGGCCTCGGAAAACATATCGGACATAAAACAACGTTTATCCGCGCCAATACCGTGTTCGCCGGAAATACTACCACCCACCGCCACACACAGTTTGAGAATTTCACCCCCCAAGGCTTCCACCCGCTCTAAATCCCCTGGAATGGCTTCGTTGTACAAAATCAAGGGATGCAAATTCCCGTCGCCCGCATGAAAGACATTGGCAATTCGATAGGTAAAAGTTTCGCCTTGATACTCAAAATGGTTGCTTAACGCCTGAATTTGTTTCAACACCTCAGCCAACTTCGTGCGCGGAATCACCCCATCCTGTACAAAATAATTGGCACTCATTTTGCCTGCTGCCGCAAACGCCGCTTTGCGACCTTTCCAGAGTTTGAGCCGTTCTTCTGGATCTTGGGCAATGGTAATCGTCCTTGCGCCATTGCGTCGGCAAATCTCAGCCACGCGATCGCGACTTGCAACCACTTCCACCGCCAAGCCGTCCAACTCAATCAGCAAAATAGCCCCCGCATCTCTGGGATAGCAATTCGTGGCCACCACATTTTCCACCGAATTGATACTGAGGTTATCCATAATTTCCATGCCCGCCGGGATAATTCCCGCACCGATAATATCGGCAACGGTTTGACCCGCTGATTCCATGGCCTGGTCGTCATCGGCAAAGTCAGCCAACAACACTTCCACCGCTTCCGGGGTTTTCAAGATTTTGAGGGTAATTTCGGTGGCAATGCCTAAGGTGCCTTCTGACCCGACAAACACCCCCGTTAAGTCATATCCCGGCAGCTCAGGAATTTTACCGCCCGTTTCAATCAAAGTGCCATCGGGCAAGACAATCTTCATGCCCAGGACATGATTGGTGGTCACCCCGTACTTTAAGCAATGCACACCGCCCGAATTTTCCGCAATATTGCCGCCAATGGAGCAAATAATTTGACTCGATGGATCCGGAGCGTAGTAAAACCCTGCCGGACTGACCGCTTGCGTCACCCAGGCATTCATCACACCGGGTTGGACCACGACGCGCTGGTTCTCTAAATCCACCTCTAAAATGCGGTTCATGCGAGTGGTGACGATGAGAAGGCAGTCTTCCGTCGGCAAAGCACCCCCTGACAAACCCGTCCCTGAACCCCGTGCCACAAAGGGGATATTGTGGCGATCGCAGAGTTTCAGAATCTCCACCACTTCAGCGGTGGATTGGGGCAACACCACCAAACCGGGCAGTTCTCGATAGCTGGCCAGTCCATCGCACTCATAAACCGACCGTTCTTCCCGGCTGCTGATCACACCGTTGCGACCGACAAGGGTCTCCAGTTCGCGGATGATGGGTTGCCAGTTGCGACTGGGTGCCGTTGCAATCATAGGAAGGCATGACCATTTCTAAGGTGTCTACAGGATAATTATAGGCGGGGGGATCTAAACTTTTCCGGGCATGGCAGTTGAACTGCCTTGGGTAGGCATTCTAAACACATGAAAATCAATAACGCTCGCTTGTTCCCCCGACAACCACATTGGTATTCGATTCTCTTGGGCATTGGGTTACTGGCAGCACCCGTTTTGGCTAATTCAGCGCCTGTCCATCAGCCGTTTAAGTTGGCGCAAGCGTCGAACAGTTTGCTCAGCCAGGTCCAACAATGCATTCAGAATGAATTGGCCCAAGCCACTACGCCAACAGCAAATCCCCAAGATATCGCCTCCCGCTGTTTGTTTTCGGTGGTGATGCTGAACCCTAATGGAACCGTGCGGACGGATGCGGGCGATCGCATGGCCGAATTCCTCCAGGCTTCCGGGGTCCAGATGCCCAACCCCAAAGGTCGGGGTCAAGCCGATGTCCCGGTCTACCTACAGCCGGATCAACCCATCTTTAGCGTCCCCGTTGCCATTCAGGGGCAAACCTTTCTCTTTGCCTTGGATACAGGAGCCTCCAACTCCATCCTGTCCCATCCAGTGGCCCAGAAATTAGGATTGAAAGGCAAGCCCGTGCCGTCCCAAATGCTCCGATATTTGGTGGTGGGCCAACAATCTGGTGAACAGCAAGCTTTGATCTATCTGTTGCCTTCCCTAAAAGTGGGGACAGCCCAAGTCAAAGATTTAGCAGGCATTGGTCTTTCAACCGCATCGCTTCCCTTCAAAACAGCCGGTGTATTGGGGCTTGACTTTCTCAGCCGCTTTGATATGGTCCTCAACCCGCAAACCCGTCGTCTTCAGTTGCGAACCGCTTCGGCTCCTGTCTCAACCGGAATTCCTTTACAAGGCAACTTGGGTGTGCTGATAACGCCAAGTGTCGCCATTAATAGCAAAGGCCCCTATCGATTTCTTGTGGATACAGGGGCAGCCATGACCGTGCTCTCAACTCGATTGGCCCAACAATTGGCGCTGGATTTGAAAAATTCGACCCCTTTCAATGTAATTGGCCTTGGCGGCCAGGAACAAGCACGCCGAATCCGTTTAACGTCTCTTGCGGTTCCAACGCAATCGGTCGCCAACTTGGATGTGTTAGTCATCGATAGTCAAGTTTTGCAGACCCTGGGTGTGGATGGCGTCATTGGCCAAGATGTGTTGAATCGTTTTGTCCAACATTGGCGCTTTGGTCCGTCTGGCCCGCTGGGAACGCCGCAAACAGGCTCGTTGGAATTATTTCCTATCGGTAAAGCGCAGTAAAGATCTGGGCATTGATCGATGCTCAACCGCAAAAAAGCTCTCGAACTGACGGTTTCGAGAGCCAACCTTAAGAAGTGTAAAAAAAATGCCGCGAGTGTTGCGTAACCGTTGGGTCTTTAACCCTTACGGGAGTAGTATTCCACCACTAATAGCTCGTTGATTTCTAGGGCGACCCATTCTCGTTCAGCAGAGCCATTGACTTTGGCTTTCAGTTTTGGCTTATCCAACTCCAGGTGAGAGGGAACGTTGGCCAATCCTGGAAACTGGAGGTTGGTTTCCACCATTTTGCGAGACTTATCCCGATCCTTAACCCCAATTTCTTCACCAGGACGGCATTGATAACTGGGAATCGACACCACTTTGCCATTAACGGTAATGTGGCCATGGTTGACCAACTGACGTGCTGCCGGAATGGTCGGAGCCATGCCTACACGAAACACAGTGTTATCCAACCGCATTTCTAACATTTGCAGCAGCGCGGTTCCGGTTGATCCGCCAGCACGGCGAGCTTTCCGAACATAACGCAGCAGTTGCCGTTCCGACAAACCGTAGTTGAAGCGCAGCTTTTGCTTCTCTTCAAGCCGAACGGCGTACTCAGACCGTTTTTTACGCGCTTGACCATGTTGACCGGGCGGATAAGCCCGCCGAGCCGCTTTGCGAGTCAAACCCGGTAATTCTCCCAGGCGACGCACTATTCTAAGGCGAGCGCCCCGATATCGCGACATAACACTTCCTCTTCAATAATGATGAAGTCACAGACTCACTATTATAGATAGTCTTGCCCACTAAATTCAATGTCTTCTCCAGCCTTCGCACTTAAAGGCAAGATCCCAGAGCCTTTTCTAATAGCGACTAACGTTAGAGGGCTCTTAACCATAAAGATATATTATATAGTTTGAATATTTAGCCAAGGGAGAATATTAACGCCCTGTGGTTCAACCCCGTCATATCTTCCTGCAAAACAATTGTGTCTGTATCCTTGAGGAATGATTTATGTTACCCAAACGAAGTCAATGCCAGAACATTTTGTTCCGGTCGTTCAAGCCAACGCAGCGTCGTTTTGCCCAAAAGGTTCAATCTGGATTGGGTCTTTTGGGAATCCTGTTAGGAGCTAACTTACCTTCTTCCGTGCAAGCCACTGTGCCTCCTGGATTTCAAGCAACTGTTAAAGCGCGCAATCTAGCTTCGCCGACCGCGATGGCGATCGCCCCCGATGGTCGTGTTTTCATTGCGGAGCAGGCCGGGCGCATTCGCGTGGTCAAGGGAAGTGTTTTACGCTCCCAACCTTTCCTGAACATCAAGACGAATGTAGATAGTATTGGCGAGCGAGGGTTGTTAGGTATTGCCTTTGACCCCGATTTTGTTTCTAACCAATGGATTTACGTCTATTACACCAGCAAAACACCCACCATCCATAATCGGGTCAGCCGGTTTACCGCCAATGGAGATGTGGTTGTTCCACGCAGCGAAAAGATCTTGCTGGACATTCAGACCCTCAGTGGTGGCACTAGCCATAATGGGGGCGCGATTCATTTTGGCAAAGACGGTCAACTCTATATTGCCGTTGGCGAAAATACTCAACAGAGCAACGCCCAAACCCTCGACAATCTCAAAGGGAAGCTCCTACGCATTAACAAGAATGGCAGTATTCCAACCGATAATCCTTTTTTTACGACTGCAAAGGGTAAAAACCGAGCTATTTGGGCGTTAGGTTTACGCAATCCCTTTACCTTTGCCGTACAGCCTGGAACCGGTCGCATTCATATCAATGATGTGGGTGGAGTCAGATGGGAAGAAATTAACAAGGGTGTTAAGGGCGCGAACTACGGTTGGCCCATTGTGGAAGGCAAAGGGACCGATGCGAGGTTCCGCAACCCCCTTCTGGCCTATGCCCACGGCGGCGGCAATTCGAAAGGGTGTGCCATTGTAGGCGCTGCTTTTTATAATCCAACCACTGTACAGTTCCCGGCCAAATATGTCGGCGACTATTTTTACGGCGATTTCTGCAGTGGCTGGATTCGTCGCTACGATACCACCACCCGACAATCTCAAGTATTTGCAACTGGACTCAATCAATTGAGCGATCTGCAAGTGTCTCCCGATGGGAAACTGTATTACCTGGAAAGAGGAGGGGGCGTATTAACGGCTGTAACCTACTCAAGTTCAAAATAGAGAACTTCAGGATTCCAAATCCAGCGTTTAGATATCCAGTTCGGCGAGGTTAAGACGGGGACCGTGGGTTTCAATAAATTCCCGTCGAGGGGCAACGCGATCGCCCATCAGGATGGTAAAAATTCGGTCGGCCTCGGCAGCGTCTTCAATATCGATCTGTTTGAAGGTTCGCGTTTCGGGATTCATGGTGGTGTCCCAAAGCTGTTGGGGCATCATCTCCCCTAACCCCTTAAACCGCTGGATGGTATAGTTCGCGTTTTGGGGAAATTCGTGTTGAATTAAGTTGCTCAGTTCGTGATCGCTGTAGCAGTAGTAGTGCGATCGCCCTCGCTCCACCTTATAGAGGGGTGGACAGGCAATATAGATATACCCCTGCTCCAGTAACTGACGCTGATAGCGATAGAAGAATGTGAGCAATAGGGTCCGAATATGCGCCCCATCCACATCGGCATCGGTCATAATCACTATCCGGTGGTAGCGCAGTTGAGTTGCATCGAATTCTTCCCCCTTAATGCCTAGCCCTAGAGCTGTAATCAACGCCTGAATTTCGGTGTTTTTGTAGATCTTGGCATCGTCGGTTTTCTCAATGTTCAGAATTTTGCCTCTTAGTGGCAAAATAGCCTGAAACTGGCGATCGCGCCCTTGTTTAGCGCTATTATGCACAAAAACACCACTCGCCAACGCAAAGTTGTGTGTAGAGGGGACTTCAATGTCATAAACATCAATGGGTTCTGGCAAAGCCTCCACCGAAATGACACGGTGATTGTAGTTGGTAACGGCTTCTAGTGCATCCGATTGAACCCCATTAAAGTAACGATCACAAAACGTTTCAAATTTAAGCAGAGACTTATCTTTTGTCTCAATGCGATAGGTCCGATAAACATCCAGATCGACGTCTCCTTGCATAACCTCAATTTGCTTGAGCGCAGCAAGGGTTTTCCGATAGTAAGTTTGATGTAGTGCAGCACGACGCTTATCTCGAAATTCTGGTGTCCATTGCTCCTTAGTTTTTTCCCGACGCCATTCCAACAGATCTGTATCCTGCCACTGTTGCTTTGCCGTGACCGAAGAATTAAGTCGTGCTTCGGGATGCGTACTAAAGTAATCTCTCACCCGCTCAGATTGATCTTGACGATGATTTGGATTATTCCAATAATCTTGCTGTGCTTGGTTTAAGAGTTGATTATTTTGTTGACGGTAGGCTAGATTTGTGTTGTAAAAATCTTGCCACTTGCCAGCCATATAGGTTTTATAATCATCATCCTTCCACTGTTCTTTAGCTTGCGCCGAGAGAATACGACGGGTTTCGGGCTGTTTCATACGCGAACTCATTTTCGCCCGAAATTCGGAAGTTTGACGAATCGCCCGACATTTTTTGATGACATCGGGATGATGCAGCGTTTTGGCAATATGTGTACGGTGCAAGGCTAAATGTTCTTCTGCGGGCAAGCGCTGAATATTCGTTGGATTATTGTTGTGTTTGTCAAAATCAATATGGTGACAGTGGTTTCCCGCTGCTTCGGTGTAGACTCCTTGCCAGCGGTTGTACCAGTCTGCCAGCATGTGCGTAAACAACCAGGAATCTGAGCGAGGACTCCAAACCATTTCATAATCTTCAATGGTGATACCAGGATCCGCCTTGTTAGATTGTTTCCGATATAACGGCATCAATGAATCGTTAGGAGTCAAATCCGCTGCGGCTTTATAGGTTCCATCCCGCAGCATAAACCGATGTTCGGGGGTACAAACCAGTGTTTCGCCGTTATCTAACGTCACTCGCACAACGGTGGCATTGGTCTTGGTCAGACGCGGATTGATAATTGGTGCTAAACCGATGGACCCATCATGACGAATGGTGTAGCAGAAATGGGCTTTGCCTTCGGCTTGCTCAGCCATAATCTGCTTGAAGCTAATGTGTCGTCCATCCGCCAAAGCGACTAGAGTATCCCCGGCAAAACAACCGCCTGCCGAATCCCCTTCCACAATGTAGATTTCGGAGTTTTGCGGGTCGCGGCTACTACAATCGGCTAGCTTGCCGGGGAGTGTCGAAGACTCCAAGACCGACTTGCGTCGCACCAATTCCCTGGCCCGTCGGGCCGCTTCTGCCGCATTAAACGCCTGAAGTGCTTTTTCCAGCACGGCATCCAAGATGGCTGGATGAAACTCGAAATACTCCGTCAGAACCTCTCCCACCAAGGATTCCACCACGCCTCGGACCTCTGGATTCCCGAGCTTGGTCTTGGTTTGTCCTTCAAATTCGGGATCGGGCACCTTCACCGAAATAACCGCCGTTAAGCCTTCGCGGATATGTTCGCCTCCCAAGTTCGCTGCATTTTCCTTTAACTTGTTGCGTTTGCGCGCCTGTGAGTTGAGGGTGCGCGTCAGCACCGCTTTTAACCCTTCCAAGTGGGTACCGCCATCAATGGTCCGAATATTATTGGCAAAGCCCAACACATTATCGGTGTAGGCATCAATACACCATTGCAGGGCCACCTCAATCTGAATATTGTTGCGCTCCCCTTGCACATAAATCACCTCGGGGTGGAGCGCATCCTTGTCCCGATTCATGTACCCGATATACTCGCGAATGCCGCCTTCGTAGAAATATGTTTCAACCTTGGGTTCGTCTAAATTCATCAACTCAAGACGATTATCCTTAAAAATAATCGTCACCCCAGCATTGAGGTAGGCTAACTCGCGGAATCGGTTGATCAGGGTTTTGTAGTCGAACTCGGTCCCGGAGGTAAAAATTTGCGTGTCCGGCAAAAACGCAATTTGGGTCCCCGTTTGGGTGCGATCGCTGGGGGTTGCCACCAATTCTGTTACCGCGATGCCCCGCTCAAACCGCTGCGTATAGAGCATTTTGTTGCGCCAGACCTTGGCCTCCACCCACTCCGAGAGGGCATTGACCACCGAAATCCCCACCCCATGAAGACCGCCGGACACCTTATAGCCACCGCCGCCAAATTTTCCCCCCGCATGGAGAATCGTCATCACCGTTTCCAGGGCCGTTTTTCCGGTTCGAGGGTGAATATCCGTGGGAATCCCCCGCCCATCGTCCGTCACCGTCACCGAGCCATCGTCGTTCAGGGTAATCTCAATTTGTTTACAGTATCCGGCCAAGGCTTCATCGACCGAATTATCGACCACCTCGTAAACCAAATGGTGCAAACCCCTGGGGCCAGTACTCCCGATATACATCCCTGGACGCTTCCGAACGGCTTCTAATCCTTCCAGAACTTGGATTTGGTCTGCACTGTAATTAGTGGTCATTGAGTGAATGGCTCCTATATGCGGCTTTAAGCCCTTTGAGTACCAAAAACAAAAAATGTACTCAAAATTGTATCACAAAAGGCTTTCGGGCGGTCTTAAGAGTCGCATATTAGGCGAATAAACTGGGGATGCTATAGTCTACAGAAGATTTGTCCTGAGATGCAGCCTGTTATGGGTATGGATGAATCTGACACCCAGGAGAGAGACATGGGGGAATGGAGCCAGGTTTAATTGTCATTTGCGGACCAACTGCGACGGGGAAGTCGGCACTGGCGCTTCAGATTGCTTCGCGCTTAAAGGCTCCCATTGTAAGTGCCGATTCTCGACAAGTGTATCAAGGGTTCGACATTGGGACGGCCAAGCCAACCATCAGAGACCGTGCCCAAGTCCCGCATTATTTAATCGATATTTGCCCACCGACGACTCATTATACCGTTGCAGAGTATCAACGGGCGGCTCAAACCCTCATTCAGGACGTTCAGGAACAGGGGGCCGTTCCTCTGCTTGTGGGCGGTACTGGACTTTATATTCAATCGGTTGTGGAAGGTCTGAAGATTCCCCGTGTTGCCCCTCAGCCGCAGTTGCGATCGCAACTCGAAACCATTTCCCAGTCCGAACGGTATCAATGGCTCCGGCAAGTGGATGAGGATTCGTCCCAGAAGATTCATGCCCACGATCAAGTCCGCACCCTGCGTGCCCTAGAAGTGTACTATACGACCGGAATTCCCCTTTCAGCACAGCAAGGTCGCCAGCCGCCAGCCTACCCCATATTGCGAATTGGCCTCGATATTGCTGATTTGGTATGCCATACCGAAATGATTCAGCAACGAACGCAGTCCATGTTAAAACAGGGCTGGCTGGCAGAAGTGTCCCATTTGCTCGAAACCCATGGATTAGATTTGCCCCTCTTGCAAACCTTAGGCTACAGCGAACTCAACGCTTATCTGGCAGGAGTCTTATCCTTAGAAGAGTCCGTCGCACAAATCGTGCTGCATACGCGCCAATTTGCCAAACGGCAACGCACTTGGTTTCGATCCGACCCCACCATTCAGTGGTTCGATGCGGCTAGTCCACAGTTGTTCGCCCAGGTTTGGAATTGTGTCGAATTATTTCTAAATCGCTCCCTCTGATCTCCGCGCGGCTGAATTCGTCAAAAGACATCAGAGCTTTGCTAAAATAGCGGCGTTGTTGAGGTGTAATCTACCTTTGAGTCAATCTATCGACCTACCCGAAGTTGAAGATCCTAAAGTAGACGAATTTTTACAGGAGTTAGCTACCATTCAGCAAACTGGATCAAAGCGTATTGCAATGCTCGGAACGCGACATGTGCCCATCATTCACCAGCACATGATCGAAATGTTAAGCTATGCGCTGGTTCTATCCGGCAATCGTTTATTAACCTCTGGTGCAACGGGGACCAACGCCGCCGCGATTCGAGGTGCAATGCGTGCCGACCCAAATTTGCTCACTGTTGTTTTGCCTCAGAGCTTAAAGCGTCAACCGACTGAGTCGCGCAACCAACTTGATCAAGTCATGCATTTGGTGGAAAAACCAGAAAACGATCACCTGTCTCTTGCAGAAGCTAGCGCCCTTTGCAACCAAGAGATTATTGAACGCTGTCAGCAATTGGTTTGTTTTGCCTACCATGACAGCCGAACCTTGCTTCAAGCCTGCCATGAAGCAGAAACACA
The DNA here is from genome assembly GCA_049694615.1 of Thermosynechococcaceae cyanobacterium. Classification (GTDB taxonomy): domain Bacteria; phylum Cyanobacteriota; class Cyanobacteriia; order Thermosynechococcales; family Thermosynechococcaceae; genus JAAURS01. Next base: position 10,927 of record JBAVRC010000086.1, read on the forward strand.
GCACAAACTCGTTACGTTATTTTATTTCGATTAACAGGACAAAATTAAGGGGCTTTTTCGGAGAAACACTGGCCACTTTTCTCTGTCAGAGCCTCACCTAAATTGATGTATCCTTAACAGATTATCAGTCCATTTTAAGCAGCCGGATCGGATACAGAGCTGCGTATTAAATCCCAATCTTTGTGTGCAAAAATGGCTTGATTTATTTTTTGATACAGTTGATAACAGTGATTGTTAGATTGGAGGGGAAGCTCTTCATTTTTGACGACAACACTTAAGCTGGTTGCTTCATTGGTTGCTCTTGTACTATCTACTAAAACTTCAACCGTGACTAATTTGGCAAAAGGTACACCCCCAGGTGCTTCTCTGGCCAAGAGATAATCTTCTTTGAAGTACATAATTTCTAAATCGCACCCCTTCAGAACCTCTTGGACTTGCTCGTAGAGGTGCGCCAAGGGGACAGCCACGGTTAGATCGTGAGTGTATCGAGCCATACGTTGGAGGGTTGGGTCAAAAAACGGCAGAGAGTCTACCTATAATAACGAATTATTGCTATGGGTTCTCGAGACTGGGGAAATAATGTCAAGCCTCCAAGGTCGGTTGATTGTATTTGAAGGGGGAGAAGGGGCTGGCAAATCGACCCAACTGAATCGGTTGCAAGAGTGGTTGGGGCTGAGCGGTTGGGCTGAGCGCCTACAAAGCCGACTCGCTCCAGACATCCCTCCCTTTTGGGCAACTCGCGAACCAGGCGGTACGTTGCTGGGTCAGCAACTGCGCCAATTGCTGCTGGATAGCGCATTGACGGCAGCAGAAAACTGGCCCGATATGACTGAACTGTTGCTGTACGCAGCCGATCGGGCGCAACATGTTTACACAGCCCTCAAGCCAGCATTGGCTCAAGGCACTTTGGTGTTGTGCGATCGCTATACGGCTTCGACCCTTGCCTACCAGGGGTATGGGCGCGGGCTGGATTTGCAGATCATTGCGCAACTGAATGCGCTGGCCACGGGGGGCTTGCACAGCGATCTCACCCTATGGCTAGATATCGATGTGGAACAGGGACTCCAGCGTGCCCAACGGCGATCGCACGGTGAATCGGCTTTGCAAGGGACTGATCGCATGGAGGCAGCTGAACTATCCTTCCATCGACGGGTCCGACAAGGGTTTGCCGATCTGGCACGGGCCAATCCCCAAACCATGATTTGTATTGAGGCCAGCGGTTCGGAAGAGGACGTGGCCCACCAAATCCAAGACGTGGTGGAGCAACATTTACAGCAATGGTATCCGCAGCTTTCGCCTCCTTAGTGGGTCAACCCCAAGCCGTTGAACTGCTCTCGCAAGCCATTCGACGCGATCGCATTGCCCCAGCCTATTTGTTTGTTGGTCCAGACGGTGTGGGTCGCAGTCTGGCGGCTCAATTGTTCCTTGCGGCGTTGCTGAGTGCATCGGGGGTCGGGGATCAGGGGCGCTCGCGTCTCGAAAATCACCCAGATATTTTGCGGGTCGAACCCACCTATCAACATCAGGGCAAACTGATGACCGCAGCCACCCTCAAAGAAAAAGGCATCGCTTTACCCAAAAGTCGTCCTCAAGTGCGGTTAGAACAAATTCGAGACATCACGCACTTCTTAAGTCAAAGGCCCATGGAAGCGTCCCGGCTCCTCGTCGTGATTGAAGAAGCTCAAACCATGGGAGAGGCGGCGGCCAATGGCCTCTTAAAAACTTTGGAAGAACCCGGTCACGGCACCTTAATCTTGCTAGCCACGAGTGTTGAAACCCTGCTGCCAACCATTGTGTCGCGCTGCCAACGGATCCCGTTTTACCGTCTCAGCACCGACCATTTCCGCATCGTCCTCCAACAAATGGGTCGCGAAGATCTGTTGAGCCATACCGAACTGATTGGGATGGCTCAGGGCAGTCCAGGGCATGCCCTCGACGATTGGGAAAAACTGCAAACTGTTCCCCCTGAGGTTTTGCAAGCTTGCCTAACCCCTCCGTCATCGGCCAAAGCCTGTTTGGATCTGGCACGTCAGATCGATAAAGGGTTGGATGTCGAGTCGCAACTCTGGCTTCTCGATTACTTGCAACAACGCTATTGGTTGTATTACCGCCATTTAGCCTTCCTGCAACCCCTAGAAGCGGCCAAGAAATACTTAACCCACTATGTCCAACCTCAACTGGTCTGGGAAGTTACGCTTCTTAATCTCATCCAGGAAACGAAACGAAAGGCCACAGACTAGCACCCAAAATCCAGGCCAAACCTAAAAAGCCAAAGCAATATTTGAGACGTTGCAGCGTCGGTTGAACTTGATAGGTCCCCACCAAGCGGTCTTGAAGCCATTCCGCCTCGGCTTTGGTCCACATTTGGCCGTCGTACCATCCGGTTTCTTCGTAGGCAATCGTTTGACTTTGCAGGCGTCGATACACGTAGGACCAGCCTAAATACAGCCTCAGGACAATTAAGGTGAGACCAAAGGTTGCTCCCCCACTAGCTGCAAGCCCAAATAGCCCGAACTGTTCGGTTGGCTCGAAACTAGCGGCAGCAATGGGAGCTGAAATAACCCAACCCAATCCCCAAAGACAACCCAAGCGAGTGATAAAGGGTTTTAACTCAGCCTGGGACCACCCAAAAAAACAGGATTCCTGCAAGCTTTTGTACTCGTTGACAGGTCTCTGCTCCAGCGGAACAGGGTTGCAAGAAACGGGGACGCTCATAAAAAAAAAGACCATGAGCTGTGCCTTCTCAGTTTATAACACCCCGCCTAAAGGCCGAGGTCGAGGCTGCGATCGCTATCCTGACTCGCGGTTGTTTAGTCCTGATGCAGAAATAAGAGCGAGCTATAAAGCTGAAAAGCGGGATCCCAATTGGTTTCGGCCCGACGAAACAAGTTGATATGGGCCGGAATTTTATCAAGTAGATCGGGATGGTCCATCGCCGTTTCGGCAAATGAATTAAAATCGTTGTCAACGACAGTTTTCGGCAGTTTTTGGTCAAAGATTTGCTTGATTAATCGCCAATTAGCCCAAGCCGTATTTTGACTGAGGGATGATTGCGACGATTCGATAGTGTCTAAAGATGCCCCTCGATGGAATTGATAGCCCGCATCGGAGAAGCGCAAGATACAGTTTTGTTTGGGCAGATGCAAATCGCAAAATTGTGCATGGTCTTGCGTTTGTTCTTTGCGTAATAACTTGCCGCGTCGATCTCGCTCAACTACTTCTTCAAAAATGGGAAGTTGGCCTTCCACTCGGCGAGTGACGTCCGTCCAAGAAAATTTTAAGGATAATGTATCCTGTTCCGAGCTATTAGACTGCGCCACCACGCCAGCCAGATTTTCGAAGGATTCGAAATAACAAACGGGGTACACCGTCACCCGTCGCAAAGCGGAGAGCGGAATCCAAAAAGCAGGTATTCCCTGGTTATTGAGTTGTTGTCCGTAAAACTCTAATTCGCCAATGGGACCAGAGCGATAGAGACGGACCCCTTTACTGGGCAGCAACATCCGGGCCGCATAGGCGTCGATATTCATAATTTGGGCCATGTGTTGCGCGGCTTCTTTTTTGGCCTCCATCGCCACCGCTTCTAGCACCAACACACCCAGTTCAGCTTTTTCTGGAGACGCGATCGCCTGAGCAATGGAGGCTTTGCGATCCTGAGTACGCTGATCTTGCAAGCGCTGTAACCCTTGACGAGCGGCCAGGGTTAGTTTTGGTCCCTGGGATTGACGCAGTAAATCCCGATAGGCTGCTTCAGCATCGTCCCACTGCTGTTGTGCTTCGTGAACTTTGCCTAGATAAAGGAGTGTCCAGGGATCTTGAGGATCCAACTGTTGCACCAATTGGGCGGCTTCGCTATAGTTGCCGCTGCTAATTGCCGATTCAATGGCCTCTATCACGCACCCGTTCTCCTAATACAAACCCAATGTTATTCCGCCGTTTGCGCTGCATCGATATGGGCGGCAAGAAGGGCCACGACAGCTATGGATGCCGTGATGGCACGTAGCACCCGACGCCCTAAAGAAACGGGTCTAAACCCCTGGGCGATCGCAGCAGCTTGTTCTGTGGGGGTCCATCCACCTTCCGGACCCACCATCATTAGAATGCCCATTGATGGCTCATTTATTAAGGGGTGCAACAGATGGGGTACAGTATCGTCGGTAACGCAAATAAAATGGCCTTGAGTCGCAAAGCGATCGTCTTGGGCCATCCGTAGCGCTTGGTCAAAAGACACCGGATGCCATAGATCCGGCACAATCTGACGATGGGCTTGTTCTGCCGCTTCGGTGGCAATGCGCCGCCATCGTTCTAATTTGCGATCGCTGGGGTACGCCACCGTCCGCTCCGTCAGCAGCGGGATTAGGGTGGTCACACCCATCTCAGTAACCGTACGAACCACCTCTTCAAAGCCCTGCCCCTTCGGCAAAGCAGCCATTAGGGTAATGGGTTGGGCCAGTTCAGTCTGGATAACGATGGGTTCCAGGAGTTGCGCGGCGTTGGGAGAGGGTTGAAGTTCGGCCAGCTGCCATTGGCCTTGGGGCAGAATAGCAATGAAGCGATCGCCCCCCTTCAGCCGCAGAACGTGGATCAGATAATGCTGTTGTTCCGGGGTAAGAAGAACCGTTTGTTCAAAGCATTGCTCCGGGGCAATCGCGAGCCGTTGCAGTTGGGTCATGAAAAGAAGACCCTCATTGACGACAACCCTTTTCGAGGAATCCTAGCAAAAGTTGCGCCTTGGTCAATGTTATGAAACGCTGGTCATGGGGCAGTTGATGCATGGGTTTCATTCTCAAGGTTAAAAGCAGACATGGCAGAGATTTGGGAGATAGATTTCTACTCGCGCCCTATTTTAGATGAGAAGGGAAAAAAACTCTGGGAGGTTCTGGTCTGCAACGCAGAACGAACCTTTGAGTTTACGCAATTTTGCGCTGGATCCGAAGCCAATGCCCGCTGGTTGCAAACGGCGCTGGAAACGGCCATGACCCAATGGCGATCGCAGCTTGGGATCCCAGAATCCGTCCGACCCGAAAAGATGCGTTTTTTTCGTCGGCCCATGACTGCTATTATCACGCGGGCCTGTCAATCCCTTGATATTCCCGCCCAACCCAGCCAGCGCACCTTTGCCCTAGTGCAATGGCTTCAGGAGCGGATGCAAACCGTTTATAGAGAGCATCCTGGTTATCAAGCTCAACTCGTTCCACCAGCGCAATTAGAGCCAGCGCTGCCGTTGCCGCTCCCCGATGCGCTGGTGGGGGATGGTTGGTCCTTCGTTTCATTAAACTTTGAAGCGTTGGCTGACATGCAGGAATGGGATATTACTTTTCGGGATGTGATTCCGCTCAATCTATTGCCCTTGCAGCCGGATACCGTGGTTCCTGGCTTAGTGATTTTTTCCCAACGGGCCATGCCTTTGGCAGGCTGGATGTCTGGACTGGAAATCGCATCCCTTTGCTTTGAACCGCAGCCTATTCCGCGCTTACTTTTGGAAACGGGATTGAGCGATCGCTGGATTGTTGCACCCATGACGAAGCCCGCCTTGCAAAAAGAAGCTGCTGCCTTTGAATCGGCCAAGCGAGCGGCTCAGCAAGTACATTTTTTAGCCATTCAATCTGACCCCAAGGATGAAACCTTTGCAGGCTTTTGGCTCTTGCAGACCCTAGCGCCAACTTAGTGAGGCTATCCCTATGGT
>JBAVRC010000087.1:0-2419 GCA_049694615.1 Thermosynechococcaceae cyanobacterium
TGCAACGGGAGGCTCCACAACTTCAGGCAAAGGGCATCGCAATCCGAGCCGTAGGTATCGGCGATCGCGCATCGGGTCAGAAATTTTGCGACTATACGCAATTTCCATCAGAGTGGCTTTTTGTCGATCCGCAAGCCGAACTGCACGCAGCCCTTGGTCTCTATCGAGGATTGTCCTTGAAAATACCGGGACTGACGCCCGCTCAAACCGCTTGGTTTAACTTGCTGTTGATGTGTGCGGGCATCGGCAGTCCCGGCACACTTGCAGAAGTCTTGCGGGGGTATTGGGGCGATCGCCGTGCCCCCCAGTTAATCGCAGCGGAAGCGGTCATTCATGCTAAGCCATTACCGCCCATCAAAGGATCCTTCTTCAATCGAGCTGGGGGGATGGGCTTTCAGCGACCGTTTGAATTAGCGACTTTGCGTTTGCGGAATATGATGGAAGTTCTAAGTCATTGGACCACCTATGTGCCAGATGAGACTTATTTGCCCCAACGCGGCGGGACATTTTTGTTTAATGCTCAGGGGGCGTTGTTGTATGAACATCGAGATCGGAGGATTCTGGGTTTTGCGGCTAATATGAGTCGTCCACTGACCTTTCTTGACCTTGAGCCATAAGAGGCGCAAGTTATTGATCAGTATGAGTGCGGTGAAATGAGCAATGCAGTTTTTTGGTTTCCTCAACGCCAGCATGACTTGATTCCCCAAGCCCATGCCCCTGAAGAGGACTGGGACCTTGCCCGTGACATTAAAGACGCTTGGGAAGCGATGTTTCAACTGTTTCAGCAGAAGACAGATGAAATTGCCTCTGCTTATCCCAACGAAGAGAATCAGGACAGACTATACCTCAAGGTTCGTCATGCCCTAGATGACTGTTCTGAGGTCAAAGAGACCAACAAACGTCGCGGTGTACTTCAAGATCGTCTGTGGGCTAACGTGCAGGCGGCGATCGCTAAAGACCGACAACGTCTCGAAGAGACCTATCAATGCCATCTCGATGGAAAAGGCGGACTGGAACTCAATCCAAATCTGGATATTCCCACCCACCAACTGAAGACCAACATCCACAGGATGCCGGGGGGGTATCTGCGCGATCTGGAAGCAGATAGTTTTGGGACAGGGGTGCTGTATGACCATGGTGTTTTTCTGTATGGTCGCGGGTGGTTCGGCCCCCTCAACGATGAACTGGGTCAGACTGTGATTCACCATATTTTGGCTCAGCACTACTCAGACTTTCAGCCCCACAGAATTCTGGATTTAGGGTGTTCAGTGGGCCACAGCACATTGCCCTATGCATCGACCTATCCCCACGCCCAAGTTTGGGGAGTTGATCTAGGCGCGTCGATGTTGAGATATGCGATCGCCCGTGCGAGAGTCCTGGACCAAGCGGTGTATTTCTCTCAGCAAAACGCTGAAAACACTGAATTTGCAGATCAGTCTTTTGATCTGGTGGTGAGCCATATTCTTTTGCATGAAATGCCTGGGGTGTCGAGAAAGCGAGTTTTTGCCGAAAGCTATCGCCTGCTAAAACCTGGAGGAATCATGGTGCATTTGGAGAGCAAATTATTTCTTCAGCCTCCTACGCTAGTTGCTCGATATTTTCGCGACACAGAGGTCTGGGCGAATTCAGAACCCTACCTGGCCTCATCAAAGTTCGATGATTTTCCCGTCTACGCCTTGGAGGCAGGATTTGCCCCCGATGCGTTTCATGTGCATTACACCCAGGGATACTATGCGGCCCAACAGGGCAATATGAATCCAGCTTGGGTAGCATTTTGCGGGGTAAAGCAGTAATCAAACTAATTGGGTTTCAAATATTTGTCGCGCGATACAGCGAACCTAAAGATAGGCAGAACGAGTAGAAGGTCCTATAGAGTAGAGACGATCCCGAACAGACAGGTTAGACTGCAAGGCGAAGTGTCAGAAGCCACACCCATGAACCAACGATTGAAACCCAAAACCAAACTGTTTTTAGCGCTGATGATGACCCTCTATGGGGCCTATCTGTTCAAAACCTTTATGGGAATCAATATCTCAAACCGATATTCGGCATCGTGGATCTTCAAAATGCCCCTTGAACCATTGTGGGCACATAAACCAGAGTTATGTCAGGAATTTCATTCCTTGTGCACCCTCAGGAGTGTCGTACAGAAAAAAGTTCAACATAAAATTGAACAAGTCAAACAGGCCACTTAAGGTGATTTCCGAGAAAGAATTTACCGCCACAGTGAGGAAGAACTCCAGTACCTCTGAAGCATCCGTTTCTTTTTCGGTAATTCATTTCCTGGGAATCACTACCCCTGTCAAGGTGAGTATTAGCTTTTCAATTGTTCCAACAACCGCGCCGTTGAAACATGGGGGTGCTCAGGGTCAAAAACACGTTTAGGAACCTTTTTTTTTGGACCTCTGGGGGATGAAGC
>JBAVRC010000088.1:0-9860 GCA_049694615.1 Thermosynechococcaceae cyanobacterium
ACCCCGACCTGTTCTTCAACCCATCTGCCCCGCTATGAGGAGCTTTATGACGAGATCAAAGCTCAAGGCGTGGACGATGTGATTTGTATCTCGGTCAACGATGCCTTTGTGATGTACCAGTGGGCCAAGAATCTAGGCGCACAAAAGGTGTCCGTACTGCCAGACGGAAATGGCGAATTTACGCGCAAGATGGGCATGTTGGTGGATAAATCGAACCTCGGCTTCGGACTCCGCTCCTGGCGCTATTCGATGGTGGTCAACGACGGCAAAATCGAAAAGGTTTTTGTTGAACCGGGCTATTCCGACAACTGCGACACCGACCCCTTTGAGGTGTCTGATGCCGATACGATGCTGGCCTATTTGAAAGGGGCAACGGCTTAACGGCCACGGCACCTTGAAACCAGCGAGAATAAAAACATTAAACCTCATGGCAGTGTCGGAACTGATTCCATAAAGGCCATGAGGTTGTCTATGGGAAGGTAAGGGTATGAGCTACGACTTTGACTTGTTTGTCATTGGGGCTGGTTCTGGCGGCATTGCCTCAGCGCGACGGGCCGCAGAATATGGGGCCAAGGTAGGAATTGCGGAGTCGGGCCGATTGGGCGGCACCTGTGTCAATCGCGGATGTGTGCCGAAAAAGTTGATGGTCTACGCGTCCCATTTCCCGGCTCAGTTTCGGGAAGCCACGGGTTACGGCTGGAGTCCGGCGACAAGCATGTTGAATTGGTCCCAGATGATTACAGCGGTCAACGCCGAAGTGGATCGGCTGAACGGCATTTATCAAAAAATGCTCGACAATTCCAAGGTCGAGATCTTCCGAGGACATGGCAAATTAGTCGATGCCCATACCATTGCTATTGGCGATCAAACCGTGACAGCGGATAAAATTCTGATCGCTGTGGGCGGTCGGCCTGTGAAACCCGACATTCCCGGTGTGGAACATACCTTAACCTCCGACGATATGTTTCATTTGGCCGAACAACCCAAGCGCTTTGTCGTGCTAGGAGGCGGTTATATCGGCGTCGAATTTGCGTGCATTTTGCGGGGCATGGGTAGCGAGGTGACGCAAATTCTAAAATACGACAAAATTCTGCGGGGGTTCGATGAGGATCTACGCACGGAAATTCAGGATGCAATGGGCAAACATGGCATTCGCATTATCCCAAATATGAAAGATCTGGCGATCGCCAAAACCGAAGCAGGTCTGGAAATTACAGTCCACACGGACACGGAAGAAGTGGTGGTGGCCGATGTGGTGAGTTTGGCGGCCATTGGACGCGAACCCATCCTGGACAATTTAGGGCTAGAAAATACCCAAGTTGAGGTGATCAATGGGGCGATCGCCGTGAACGAGTACAGCCAAACAGCGGAAGAGAATATTTACGCTGTCGGGGACTGCACGGATCGGGTGAATTTGACCCCTGTTGCCATTAATGAAGGGCGTGCATTTGCCGACACCCACTTTGGCAACAAACCGCGCCACATGAGTTATGAAAATATTCCCACAGCGGTTTTCTCAAACCCGGAAGCGGCCACCGTGGGCCTGACGGAAGCGGAGGCGATCGCCCAATATGGCGAAGCCGCAATCAAAGTCTATCGCAGCCGTTTTCGACCCATGTACTACACCCTGCCCAACGAGGACGAGAAAACCCTGATGAAGTTGGTGGTCCATATCGAGAGCGATCGCGTCCTAGGGGCACATATGGTAGGCGATCACGCTGCCGAAATTATTCAGGGTGTGGCGATCGCGCTGAAAATGGGGGCCAAGAAAGCTGATTTTGACGCCACGGTCGGCATTCATCCCAGTTCTGCCGAGGAGTTTGTGACGATGCGATAATGATCGTACAAAAAAGCGGAGTGAGGCCCGATGACGGTTGAACGATGGACCGATGAGATACTGGATCGCTATGTTTCCTAGACAACGGAACTCACTGCAAAACCTGTTCAGGAAGAGGCATATTCCTGATTCCAGGCTTGCTCAGCATCCTTAAGGGCTTGTTCAGCGGACTTTTGATTCAGCATGACGGCTTGCAGATTTTCATAGAGAATTTTTTGCAAGGACTTAATATCTTTGAGAGTGGGAATTAACACTTCGGCCTCTTTCATTTGCGAAGCACTCACAATACGGGCCTTATCGGTTGAGCTGGCATCCGGCATCACTTTGCTGAAATAGGGATCTTGCAAAGAGGCTGAAGTGGACGGCAGCACATTCGCCGCTTTGGCAAAACTTAACTGATTTTGCGGATCTGTCACAAACAAGGCAAACTTCACCGCAGCATCCGGCTGATCGGTGTCTTTGGGAATTACCACATTCATCACCGCAACATTTTTCTTACCCGTTGACCCAGTAATTTGCGGTGCAGCCACAGAAACTTTCGCAATATCCGGGGCATCCGTGGCAATGGTGTTCAAAAATTCAGGGCTGGACGACAACAATGCGGTTTGCCCGGACTGATAGAGTTCGACGGCATGGCGATGGCCTTCCGTGGTCACCTCCGGCGGCAGGAGACCTTGCTTGTAGAGATCGGCCCAATACTGAAAAGCGGCTTTGCCTTCTGGGGTATTAAACCCAGCCCGTCCTTGGGCATCAATGAGCTTGACGCCCATCTGCACCAACGACTCCATGATTTCGCCGGAGTCTTCAGGGACAGCGGTAATAAAAAAGGCGTATTTACCGGTTTTATCTTTAATGGTTTTGGCCACGGTGGCCAATTCGGCATAGGTCTTTGGCGGTGAGGCCACACCCGCTTTCTGAAACAAATCGCGGTTATAGATAGCGACCCGCGAGGTTAAATACCAGGGAATTCCAAAGCTTTTGCCATTGAGGGTACTGGATTTCCAGATATTAGGCAGGTATGCATTCCGTTCCTTAGGCGTAACCTTCTCGTCAAGGTCGAGCCAAGCGTTGCGTCCGGCCAGTTGCGCAGCAAAGTCTGGGTTGAGGTTCACCACATCCGGGGCGGTCTTAGAGGACACCGCTGCCAGAATTTTGCTTTGCATCGCGGTCCAAGGCACATCCACCCACCGCACGGCGATCGCCGGGTTTTCTTTTTCAAACTGGCTGATGAGGTTGTTAAAGTAGTCGGTGAATTTGGGTTGCAACTGCATGGTCCAAAACTCGATTTCGGCCTTATCACCAGGAGCCGGACTTTTTCCCGTTTCCGAGGGACTGTTGTTGCAACTCATGAGCCAACTCAAACAAAGCCCCAGGAGACCAAAAAGGGTCCAGCGTTTCCAATGTTGAAGACCTGTCATAGCAAATTCTGCGATCGCAATAGGTGTTTGTTAGTGTATGTCGAAATTGCCGCGCACATGTGCCGAACTTCGAGGAATTTAGCAGGATTTATCCGCAGACGCAATATTGGGGATCGGTCTGGCCTCTGGATCCGCCAACCGGGTGTTGCGGATCACGTCGGGGACTGATCGCGATCGCAGGCAACCCTAGAACAACCTTCTAGACTAAATCTAAAGACCGATTGTGCCGCATTGAGGGGTCACTGCAATGCGAATTCGTTTTTGGCATGGCTTATGTTCCGTTAGCTTCATCTTGAGTCTCTGGCCCATGGCCGCCCAAGCCCAGTTTGGATTCGGGCTGGGGTTTCCGAGCCAGTCCCCCGCAAGCCGTCAACAAACCCCGAGTTCAACCCAGGGGTCGGAGGGCAGAGGCCGCTCAGGACCGTCCTGGTTTGACGGGATCGATGTTTTGATCAATCCGAATACTGGTAAACCGAGTCCGCCGCGTCCACCCCAAGCCCAGTCTCCCCGTGACGCCTTTGAAGCGCGTTTCCAGGCGACATCTCCCGAGGATGCCGTGCGGGAGTTTGAGGCATGGCAAATCGCCGAATTTGGCCAATATCTCCAAATACCCTGGGCGCAGCCCCCAACCGCTGCCCAGATTTCCCAGCAACTGGCTCAAATTGCCTTGGAAACGGGTCGGCGGCCAGCGGTGTTATATACCGTAGCCCTGAAACAACAAACCCACTTGCTGCTGGTTTTGCCCGCAATGTCCCCCATCGGGGAACGTTGGCAGCCCCAGCAGGTGGCTTCCCTCCATCTGACCCCCCAGTTGCTGGCACAATCGGTGTCGCCGCCCGTTTTGCGAGAGGTGCTGCCGGATATCGCGCGTGAGACTGTGCTGGAGGTGGCCAAACGGTTTCGCAAGACGGTGAGCGATCCGACGGATTTAGCCTCAACGCAATATTTGACAGCCGCACAGCAACTCTATGCGTGGATCGTTGCTCCCCTAGCGCCGCAATTGCGATCGCACGGGATCGACACCCTGTTGTTTTCCATGGACGATGGCCTACGCACCATTCCCATAGCGGCTCTCCATGATGGTCGCCAATTTTTAGCAGAGCAATACAGCTCAGCATTGATTCCTAGTTTTGGGTTAACCGATACGAGCCGTCCCCTGGCCCTCAAGCAACAACCCCTCTTGGCAATGGGGATTTCTAAAAGTACCGAAGGGCTTGCCCCATTACCCGCCGTGCCGACGGAGATTTCCACCATTACCCGCCAGTTGTGGACCGGGCCCAGTCAAGAGACCCTGGATGAGGACTCCACCCTGGCTAATCTTAAACAACTCTATTCGCAGCAGCGCTTTGGCGTGTTGCATTTAGCCACCCATGCCGAGTTTAAGGCTGGCAATCTCAATGAGTCCTATATCCAATTTTGGAATAACCGCCTCACCCTGCCGCAAATTCGTCGCCTCAGCGACGATCTGCAATGGAAAACGCTGCCCCCCTTACAGCTTCTGGTGCTGAGTGCCTGTCAAACCGCATTGGGCAGTCAAGAGGCTGAGCTAGGCTTTGCCGGAACTGCGCTCAATGCCGGCGTGCCTTCAGCGATCGCCAGCCTCTGGTCGGTGAGCGATCAGGGCACCCTGGGACTCATGACCGGATTCTACCAGCACTTGCAAAATGCACCCACCAAAGCAGATGCGCTCCGTCAAAGCCAATTGCAAATGTTACAGAGCACAGACTTCCGTGGACTGACACACCCCTATTTTTGGTCAGGGTATACCGTGGTAGGCAACTGGAACTAGGCGGTTAAGGACGAGCGGTACATCATATCTCGCGTCTTGGCCATAGCATCCACTAAGCGATCCATTTCCGCTTGGGTATGTAGGGCGTTGACCGTGATCCGCATGCGGGGTTTGGCAATAAACCAGATCGCCGAGATCCAAATCCCGTGATCATTTAACATGCGTCGGCCAAATTCCTTGGGATTCAATTCCGGGGGGAGCAAAACGGGGACCACATTGGTCTCGCCCACAGCAGTAAAGCCTTCGGCAGCAAGACGGCTTCGCAAATACTGGGTATTGGCCTGCAACCGCTCCACCAGTCCCGGATTTTGTCGCACTTGACGAATGCTTTCCAACGCCGCAGCGGCCAAGGGGGCCGATAGAGAAATGGTGCCAATGGACGTCGGCGACACATTCAACAAGGGCTTAAACTCAGCAACATGGGTGCTAATGGCTGCCCCAGCCGAAGCCGCAAATTTAGAAAAGGTGGTCATGATGATGGGGATGACCCCGCGTTCAATGGCATATTGCGGCAAAATGCCAAAATGCTCGTAAATACCGCGACCTGTCGCTCCAATTGCGCCACTGGCATGGGCCTCGTCCATCACTAGCACGCTGCCTTCGTAGGCTTGCAACACATCGATCATGTCAGGCAACGGGGCGATGTCTCCGTCCATCGAAAATACGGCATCGGAAACCACCAAAATGCGATCGCCGGGACGGGCATAACGCTTGAGTTTACGAGCAAAATCTTCCACATTGCAATGGCGGTAAGCTTTGACCCGACCCCTTGGGCTATGGCCAAACACTTTGCCCGAACGGGTCCCTGAATTGACCACTGCCGAAATAATGCAGCCGTGATTCAGGACATCGGTCATAATCAGGGTTTCCCGCGTATGCTGAAACCCTGGGACGGGAATAGCGAGGTGGCAAAAGGCATCCACGAGGGCCTGCATCGCCATCCAGGCATTAATAAAAAGCTGGGTATGAGGAAGGTGCTTAAAGGCCGAAATCTCGTTTTCCAGGTCGCGGTGGAGGGGAATACGACCGCTTAAGACCGAACAGGAACTATTAGAGGTCCCATACTTCAAAATGGCATCTATGGCGGCTTGTTGAACCTGGGGGTTCTGCACAAGTCCCAGGGTATCGTTGGTACAGAAGGTTAAGACGGTTTGCCGTTCGCCAGTGACGGCATCTTCGATTTCGACCCAATTATCCTGTTTTTTGTGGCACAGATATTCATCTGGATCGAGATCGCTGTCAAACCATCGCTCGACGTATTCTTTGATAACTTGCACGCTTGACTCCCCAAACCTTCTCAATGACTAGCAACCCGTCATGGCTGAACAGTATAGGCTCAAAATGACCTTTTCAGCACCCATTGTGCCACAAACACGAGCGGCACTCGTGCTTCGTTATGGCCCTGTGCAATGCTTGATCGAGACGCTTGAGACGTTGCGAGGGTTCCATAGACGCTAGCTTAGACTACAGTGTTGAAACGCTTGCATTCCATCGAAAAAGTTGTTGAAGTCTAGTGAGCAATCATCTTCCTCCGTTGTGGCGCGATCCGGTACTGTGCTTTTTGCTGGCGGCTGGGTCGCTGACGGTCATGGCTGGGGCGGCGATCGCCCCTATTCTGCCCGAATTAATCGAACATTTGAACTTGAGCCGCGAATGGGCAGGTAGTCTGGCCAGTGCCCATTACCTCACCTTAGCCCTGTTTAGTCCAATTTTAGGGATTTTGGCCGATCGCTACGGTCAACTGCGGTTGCTGATCCTCTGCCTATTGGGGTATGCCGTAGCCGGGATAGCGGGCGCATGGCTCCCCAATTACTGGACCTTACTCCTGGATCGCGGTTTGCTGGGCCTGACCAGCGGCGGAATTGCAGCAGCTAGCTTGGGGCTGTTGAGCCGTCGTTATACCGGGGACGCTCGCCATCAAGCCATTTCCTACGCCGCCACGATCATTACCCTGGCCAATATTGTGTACCCCCTCATGGCCGTGGGCTTAGGGCAGTTTAACTGGCGCTTTGCCTTTGGTTTGTATGGCTTCAGTGCGGTTCTGGCGGGCCTTGCCTTGGTGTGGCTGATCCCCTTGGCCAAACTGTCCAGCGCACCGACTCAGACTGATGCGGCTTTGCATCTGCAACCGGGGGAACTGCTGAAATCAGCCGCTTGTTTGCGCCTATTTGTCAGCCTGACCCTGATCTCGGCCATTGTGTATGGCAGTATTATTTATTTGCCCATTTACCTCAAAACCGTTCTGCATAGCGATTTGGTCTGGAACGGGGTGATTTTGGCCGTTCAAGCCGTTGGCGCAGCGGTCAGTTCCGGGGTTTTGATCGGCCCTTTAACCCGTCGCTTGGGCAGCTTGCAGGTTGCAGCCCTGAGTTTGGGCGTTATGGCGCTGTTTTTAGCATTATTTCCCCACCTGACCCAGTTATGGTTGTTGATGCTGGTTTCCAGTCTATTTGGGATGACCTTTGGCTTAGTCACCCCCAGTCTTTACAACGTACTGGCTAACCTAGCACCGCCCCATCTGCAATCGAGTATTTTAGCCACAGGTATTGGCTCTGGTTTTTTGGGTCAATTTGTGTCCCCGCTGGGGTTAGGACCCATCTGGCACAATGCGGGGCTTACGACTGTGTTTTATAGCTGTGCCGTTGCGGCGATCGCCGTTGGATTGGGGTTACAGGTTCCCCTTAAGCCTCCATCCGTACTTCCTGTCGCACCGTCAGGCCCACCAAAAACTGACGATCTTCGCTGATGTGCGGGAATTTAAGCTGCGAGTCGGACATCCCTTTTTCGATTTGGCGCTGACGAACCGTGCCAAAACTGCCGGGAGCTAGCACGCGCAGACGCGGCGGCGGAACTTGATCGATGCGAACGGTTCCATAGGGGTTGTTCACAGCCTTCAAGCACTCGTCAAAGCGGATCAAAAAGCTATCTGGCTGAGGCAAATGTTGGCCCTCAGCCAATTCGATATTGACACAATAGGCTGCAGGGACGTCTTGATCCGAAAGAGTGACACAGAAATCGTCGAGATGAACCTGGAATTCGGCTTGCAGGTGCTTCATGACCTGGGTGACATGATCTTCAGTGGTTTTTTCAGTTGTGGAAGACAGTAATCCCCCTTGACGATACCGGAATACAATCAAGGGTGCTTCTTGATAAAACCCAACGACCTGCACCACATCGCCGATATCGTAGCGATAAAATCCGCTGTAACTGGTGACCAAAATGCGGTAAAAATGGCCAACGTTAACTTCAGTGGGTAGCAGCGTTTTGGGATGTTCCGTGTCCCATTGATCTTCTGGAACAAATTCGTAAAATCCGCTAGAGATTGCCAGAATACTGCCATCGGTATTGAGGTCGGGATAGATGCCAAAAGTGGCTTCGGCAGATCCGTAAACTCCCCCAAAAACGGGGGTTTGACCAAAAAATTTTGGAAAATTTTGAAAATAAAAATCGGAGGTGCCGCCCCGCGCTGTGCCGATGTAGGATAAACCGGGCCAAGCCAATTTTGGCGTGAGTTGTCCGTGTTCTTGCAACAGCGTTTGCAGTTCGTCGGCACGGTGTGGATCCGCGCGCCATTGACGTTCTAACCGTTGCCGCAGATCCGGCTCCAATACCAACCAGGAGGCGATGGTGCCTTGGCGAATATCTTGAATCAGATCTTCGGCATATTGGGCTAGATAGTGGCAGGTACGCAACACCAACATGGGAAAGTTGGCTGCCATACACCGCAGTTGCCGATCTTTGAGGGTAAAGAGCAGGCAAACATAGTGACGGGCCAAACTGTCCCCAATGAGGAGGGCATCGTAGGGCTGGGAAAAGGTCTGGGAGTAGAAAAATTGGCCCATGCGCAGGCTACCGACGGTGACGGGACCGTAGGGAATACCCGCTTCGGTTTTGCCTTGCAACCGCAGGGAATTGGTGGTGAGCAGTTTGCCAAATTCAAGTTTCTGTCCGGCTGCGGTCCAGTTGTGTTCCGATTGAAGGGCTTCCACACAAAAGCCAATGGCGGCTAAGTTGGCCTGCCGCAAGGATTTTTGGAAGCGCCAAGTGACTGGAACAAGCTTGTGTTTGCCCGTGGATCCGCTGGTCAAGCTAATGTAGACCACTGGGTCGGGGTTGAGAAGGTTGGATTCCCCCTTGGCGATGCGTTCGGTATAGGGTTCGTAGAAACTATAGGGATGAATGGGGATTTGGGTCCGAAATTGATCCACAGAACGAATGTTGCCGACTTGAAAGCGTTGGCCGAGTTCCGTTTGTTGGTGATGGCCTAGGAGTTCCAGTAAAAATTTTGATTGAACAGCGTTGACCCGCCGGGTTTGACGGACAAACTGTTGTTTGATGTAAGTGGTGTAAATCTGTAGAAATGGCAAAAGGACGGACTGCATAGGCGCGATCGCACTGAAACATCATTCAGGTCGGCACAGTCAGGACGGTCAACCATGCGCCTGTCCCTTGCCCTGGCCCAACTCCTTCGCTAGCTTACCAGAACCCCAGTCAAGCCCGATGCCGATTTGCGATCGCCCAGTCGCTAAGAAACCCAGGCATTTCGCTAAGATGGCTGTGATTCCTCGCAAAGGTAAACAACGTCCATGTCAGGGTTCCGCTTGTGTCGCCAGGGACATTCCAATTCGTTAATCAGTCGTTATTGCCATCAGTGCGGAACGCCTTTAGGGGATGGGGACGATCTAATCGAGCGGATTGTGGGCGATCGCTATCGAATCGTGCGGGATATTGGCCATGGTGGTTTTGGACGCACTTACTTAGCTGAAGATATCAATCGCTTTAATTAACGTTGTGTTCTCAAGGAACTGGCTCCAGG
>JBAVRC010000089.1:0-3267 GCA_049694615.1 Thermosynechococcaceae cyanobacterium
GCTCAAAGACCTGGGAGTGAAACTCAGTCTGGATGATTTTGGCACGGGGTATTCTTCCCTGAGTTATTTGCACCACTTTTGCTTGGATACCCTGAAAATCGATCGTTCCTTTGTAAATCAAATCACGACAGATGCCCGGAGTCTGTCCGTCGTGGAGTCGATTGTCACGTTGGCTCATAAACTGGGGATGACTGTGATCGCAGAAGGTGTAGAAACTCAAGCACAGCTCGACAGTCTGCGCTACATTGCGGCCTGTGAGCAAGTTCAGGGATTCTTGATTGCCCCTGCTGTAACCCCAGAGGTAGTCGCGGAATGGATGCCCCAGCGACGGGTCGTTGATCAGCTGTCGCTCGCTTCAACCTGATGTTTCCGTGAATCTTGCTTCTCAGCTTTCTCTACAAAAAGCTTCAAAAAATATCATCCCTATTTTGTTGGAGAGTGAACAGCAATTGTTTACTCCATTCACAACTCCTGGTGTTCGAGATAGTCTTCAAGACAAGGTAACGATATGTAATATTTTTCAGTTGCATCGTCGCATATTTTTCAGATGCATTGCGCTAGGATAACTGAATCGATGCAATCGTCAGTCGGGGCGATCGCTTCAACGTAAATCCCACCTTCTCGCACACCCGTTGCATCACTGTATTCTCTGGCAGAATTTGAGCCGAAACGCTCGTCAACTTCTCATCCCGCGCCACATCTAGGAGGCGGCGCAGTAACTCGGTCCCTAGCCCCTGACGTTGATAGCGATCACTCACCAACAACGAAAATTCCGCCTCATTTACCCCATGCAGTTTACTGAGCCGCCCAACGGCAATCATTTCATGGTTACCTGTGTCAGGATTTTTGTAATCCGCCACCAACGCCATTTCGCGATCATAATCGATAAAACAGAGGCGCATCAGCCGTTCGTGGGCCGTGCGCTGACTGAGTTTCATGAGATGGAAGTAGCGAAAATACACACTTTGTTCCGAAAGCGTTTGATGGAACTGTACCGCCAAAGGCTCATCTTCGGGACGAATTGGGCGAATTTTAATTGTTGAGCCATCTTTCATGGTCCAGTCCCCCACATACTGGATAGGATAGGGGCGGATAGCTAATTTCGGCAATTGCTCCAGAGTTAGGCTCGGATCGTGCAATATCACCCGTGCATCCAATGCCAGAAAAGGCGATTCCTGTGAATTAGCGGACACGAGTAAGGGATTGATTTCAATCTCTTTGATCCAGCGCTGCTCGACGACCAATTGACTGAACTGCACCAATAGCTTGGCTAAGGCATCGAGATCCACTGGGGCACGACCTCTGACCCCCTTCAGGGCCTTAAAAATTTGAGTTTGTTCCATCATCCGCTGGGCTAGTGTAGTGTTCAACGGCGGTAGGGCGATCGCCCGATCTTGATACACTTCCACCAGTTGCCCCCCGCTGCCGAAGAGTAAAATCGGCCCAAACTGCGGGTCGATACTACTCCCGATGATGAGTTCATAGCTATCGTGAAGATCGATCATCGGCTGCACAGTCACACCCTGGAAGTGCTCCGAACCGGAGTGCGATCGCACGTTTGCTGCAATCTGTTCAAAGGCACGGCGGACTGCTTCCGCATCCCCTAAATTGAGTTGAACCCCGCCCACATCAGTCTTATGGGTAATTGTTGTAGACCACAGTTTCAGTACCACCGGAAATCCGATTTTTTGGGCACAGGCGATCGCTTCCGCAGCACTCTGGGCGATAACCGTCGGTACTGTCGGAAGGTGATAGGCCGCTAAGATCTGCTTCGACTCTACCTCGGTTAGCAAGGTACGGCCTTCTCCTTGGGCTTGGTCCAGAAGGGTTGCGACGACCTCCCGTTCCGGCGGAAACCCATCCCAATCCTCGGCAAGGCTGGGGGTTTCATACAGTGCTTTCAAGTTGTAGCTGGACTGCCACATATAGGTAAAGACCCGCGCCGCTGAATCCGGGTAGGGATAGGTCGGGATCTTGGCACTATTGAGAATCGCTTCTCCCGCCATTACCTCTGCCCCACCCATCCAACTGGCCAGGATCGGCTTCGGCGTTGGCCCAAGGCCGGTCGTAGACCATCGCCCATTTTGTTGCGTGCTTCCGATAAAGTCTTTCAGTTGCTCCGCAATTTGCGTCGGTTCCGTCATTGCCTGAGGGGTCAGAATGACCAATGCTCCGTCGCTATTGGGATCTTGCAGAACAGCATCTACGGTTTTCAGGTAGCGCTCTGGAGTGGCGTCTCCCAAAATATCGACTGGATTGCTATGGCTCCAAAAGGGTGGTAACGCGGCATCCAGTTGGGCTAATGTCTCCGCTGACAGATCTGCGAGTTCCCCGCCTGTCGTGGCTAGCATATCCGTCGCTAAAACACCGGGACCGCCTGCGTTGGTGATAATTGTCAAGCGCGGTCCTTTGGGACGGGGTTGTTTGGCGAGTACTTCCGCCATATTGAAAAGTTCTGAGATGCGTGTGACCCGCAACACGCCGCAGCGCCGAAATGCCGCATTCAAAACATCGTCGCTTCCGGTCATTGCTCCCGTATGGGAGGCAGATGCCTTGGCTGCGGCTTCCGTGCGTCCGGCCTTAATTACAATAATGGGTTTGGTTAAGGCCACTTCCCGCGCCGCGGACAAAAACGATCGCGCATTGCCGATGGATTCCATATAGATGACGATGCTCTGGGTCTGGGGATCGTCACCCAGGTAGTAGATCAAATCGCCCCAGCCTACATCCAGCATGGAGCCGATGGAGATAAAGGCGCTAAAGCCTACATTTTCGCGAAAACTCCAGTCTAGAATCGAGGTACACAGCGCCCCGCTCTGGCTAATAAAACCCACGTTGCCGGGACGCGCCATGGCACTGGCAAAGGTTGCATTCAGTCCCGAATGGGGATTCATGAGACCCAAACAATTCGGTCCAATAATCCGCAGACCGGACTGACGCGCGGCTGTTAAAATTTCCTGCTCTAGCGCTATCCCCGGCGCGCCGATCTCTTTAAACCCTGCTGATACAATCACGGCACCTTTGACCCCGGCGGCTCCGCACTCGCAGACGAGGGCTGGAACGATGGCGGCGGGGGTGGCAATAATGGCTAAATCTACAGCATCGGGAATTGCAGCGAGGTTGGGGTACGCCTTAATGCCCATGACGCTATTGCGCTTGGGGTTCACGGGAAATACGGCTCCCCCAAAAGGAGTTTGAATTAAGTTCCGCAGAAGGGTTTTACCGACGCTACCAGGCGTTTCGCTGGCCCCAATGACGGCGATCGAT
>JBAVRC010000090.1:0-6006 GCA_049694615.1 Thermosynechococcaceae cyanobacterium
ATGCACAACCGTCACATCCGACCGCTGTCGTGCAAAGTCAGCGGCGATACGCCCAGTATCATCACGACTACCATCGTTGACAATCACGATCTCCCACCGCAGGTGATCGCGATTTTGTTGTAAGTATGCGGCAATGTGTTCTAAGTTTTGGGCCAGAATACTCGCCTCGTTGTAGGCCGGAATGACCAACGAAATCAGTCGCGATCGAGTTTCGCTGATTTCTGATGGTAATTCAGATGGATTGAGTTGATCCCCAGACCTAAAGGACTGCATAGAGGGCATCAAGCTCTGATGGGGGGTAGAATACATCGCTCACCCAAATTTTGACACAAAAAATAGGACAGGGTCTTTTGAACCAGTACCATTCTGATTAGGTGTATAGATCGCCTCGTATTTCAGAGATCTCAAGGCAGTCGTTGATAGGGGAACAAATAAAGCATGAATGTATAAGCTACTGTACCCAGAACATTTCTTTTTGCTATAACACGCCATTACAGACTTATACTTTTGCAAAGACAGGTCTGCGGATGGATGGTCGGAGCGATGGTTGACACCTGTCAGTTCCCCTCTCTTTTCAGTCTTAAGGCTGAAGGTCTACTTCCCCCATGACAGAGCCGCTCCCTTGCGATCGCATCGCCATCCTCCAAAGCTTTGGCGCAACCCCCGCTGAAGTCGAAGCCTTATTGGCTTACAATGCCTCAGGGTTCAACGCTACTGATAGGGGCGATCGCTTCTCCTTGCCCTTACCCCCGGAGACACAAATCGGCTGGTGGCAAGACTGTATCAATACAGCTAAACAAACGGATCTCTGGACAACCCTGCAACAACGCTTGATTCCGTTACAATTTCCGATTCAAGTCGGCATAAGCCAAACCGAAACCTATCGGCAAGCTGTGTTGCGAGGGCAGACTGTTGCTCAAGTAGATGACACTGGGGTCAATCTACAAATGCCCCAACAGTTGCAGCTTGTTTTGTACCCCAGCCTTGCGGGGACAATTCCGGTGTTGTTTACGTCTCACCGACCTGATTTTGTCACCCTTGTCCAAGCCTTGGCCCAACGGAATGAGCCAAATCCAGTTCCCGATTCGATGGGGGCCTGCATGATCTCTGGCTTTAAGAATTGGCATCGATTAGCCCAGGTAACGTCTTGCGGCGGGTCGGGAAGGTTATTTTCAGGGCGATCATCCGGCTCAGATCGGTTTATGGTGCTAAGCGCTATTCCCTACAGCAATGTGATAGCAACCGAGTTTGGTCTGAAGGAGGACGACTGGTTAGCCCTGTCGCTCATCGTGAGGTTGGAACACGAATGCACCCATTACCTCACCAAACGCCTATTCGGAACGATGCAAAATCGTATCCTGGACGAACTGATTGCTGACTTTTGGGGCATGACTTGTGCGTTAGGCACCTATCGGGCCGATTGGTTTTTGCACTTTTTGGGTTTGGAAGCGTTTCCCCAATATCGGGTCGGCGGGCGATTGCAGAATTATCGCGGCAAACCGCCCCTCGCCGATGGTGAATTCCAGATTCTCCAACGGCTGGTTAAAGCGGCTGCCGAAAACTTGGAGGCATTTATCCGTCAACAACGGCTCCATCAGATCTGGGCTGGCCTGAATTCAACGGATAGCATCCCTGGCGATAACACCATTGCCAGCTTGCTGTCCAAGCTATCCCAATCCTCGCCCATTTATCCTGAACCGCTGGTTCGTCTTCTACTAGCCCTCACTCAATTCACCCTGGAAGAACTGGCGGATCCGACCCATTGGGTTACCTTGACATCCCAGTGGCAATCCGTAAAGTTAGACATGACCCCTGTGGCCGATGAGCCATGACAGCTGGTATCTGCCCAAACGTCAGCATGTCTCCATTCCTTATCCAATCGTCAGGAAAAATTTATTTAGAGTTCAGCTATGGTCTCCCCATGTGCTCCATAACTGAAGTAGCCCAAAACCCATTCGTGGCAATCGTAACACCATGCCCATTTTTCTGATTGTTCTCAGTTTGGGGGCCGTGTTGCTCTGGCACCCTGAATCCTCCTTCGCGCAAGCGGCCCCTCTCGCATCAGGGGTTAACCCCCAAGCGTTACTGCAAAGTGCCTTGGAATGGGTGAAGGGGTTGGGGCCAACGGGGGCGATCGCCTTTATCGCTCTCTATATTGCGGCCACGGTGGCCTTTTTCCCAGGGTCAATCCTGACCTTAGGATCCGGTGTCCTCTTTGGGGTTGGGTTGGGGTCCCTTTACGTGTTTTTGGGCGCCACGTTGGGAGCCACCGCTGCGTTCCTCGTTGGGCGTTATTTGGCACGGAGCTGGGTCTCCCAAAAAATTGAGGGCAATGCAAAGTTTCAGGCCATTGATGCGGCGGTTGGCCGAGAAGGATTCAAAATTGTGTTGCTCACCCGGCTGTCGCCTGTGTTTCCCTTCAATTTATTGAATTATGCCTATGGGGTGACAGGCGTTGCGCTGAAAGACTATGTGCTGGCTTCGATTGGCATGATTCCTGGCACCATTCTGTATGTTTACATTGG
This sequence comes from Thermosynechococcaceae cyanobacterium, assembly GCA_049694615.1. Classification (GTDB taxonomy): domain Bacteria; phylum Cyanobacteriota; class Cyanobacteriia; order Thermosynechococcales; family Thermosynechococcaceae; genus JAAURS01. The sequence continues at coordinate 2,526 of JBAVRC010000090.1, forward strand.
GTCTCTGGCCGGAAATATTGCCGCCTTGGGGTCAGGCACCCAACCCGCCCAACCCGTTATTCAGTGGGCTATTCGTATTATTGGCTTTATGGCCACTGTCGCCGTGACCGTCTACGTCACCCGCATTGCGCGCAAAGCCCTAGCAGAAACCGTTGCAGAATAAGGAAAGCCTCATGTCTCTGTCACCCTTGCGTTCGGATGTTGAACCCGTCACGGTCCTTCCCCTAGATGTTCATAATCAAACCCTGGTGTCCTACGTGCATCCAGCGGATTGGATCAACCCCAAGCCCGTTGATACCTACGACCTGGTCGTGATTGGTGCGGGCACGGCAGGGCTAGTGGTGGCAGCGGGGGCAGCGGGGTTGGGGATTGGCCTCAAAGTGGCGCTCATTGAACGGCATTTGATGGGAGGCGACTGTCTGAATGTCGGTTGCGTTCCATCCAAGTGCCTGATTCGCTCTTCACGAGTGGTGGGGGAACTATGGGCGGCTCAAGCCTTAGGAATTCACGTACCGAATGGGGTTGAGGTCGATTTTCCGGCGGTCATGGAGCGGATGCGACGGCTCAGGGCAGGCATTAGCCATCACGATTCGGTGCAGCGATTTCAAAACCTGGGGATTGATGTCTTTTTAGGCCAAGGCTGCTTCAGCAGTTCCAGCACGGTTGAGGTGGTCGGTCAAACCCTCCGGTTTAAAAAAGCAGTGATTGCCACGGGGGCCAGGGCCGTGCGTCCTGCGCTTCCCGGCATTGAAGCGGCTGGGTTTTTAACCAATGAAACGGTCTTTTCCCTCACCGAACGCCCTAACCGTTTGGCCGTGATTGGGGGTGGACCGATTGGCTGCGAATTAGCCCAAGCCTTTCGACGCTTAGGTTGCGAAGTGGTGTTGTTTCATCGAGGAACTCATCTCCTCAACAAAGAAGATAGCGAGGCCGCAGAAATTGTCCAGCAGACGTTTATGCGGGAGGGGATTCGCCTGATCCTAGGGTGCCAAATGGATCGGGTTGAAACAACCCGTGCCGGAAAGACGATTTACTTTCAATGCGATGACCAGATGGACGCCATTACGGTGGATGAAATTTTGGTGGGGGCAGGGCGTGCGCCCAATGTAGAAGGGTTGAACCTAGCAGCAGTAGGGGTTGAATACGATTCCCAGCGGGGTGTGCGGGTCAATGATTATCTCCAAACCACCAACCCCAAAATTTATGCCGCAGGGGATATCTGTATGGATTGGAAGTTTACCCATGCGGCGGATGCAGCAGCGCGCATTGTGATTAAAAATACACTTTTTTCGCCGTTTGGATTGGGGCGTTCTAAACTTAGCTCCCTCACCATGCCCTGGGTCACCTATACCGACCCGGAAATTGCTCATGTGGGCCTATCGGAAGCAGAAGCTCAGGCACAAGGCATCCCCATCAACACCCTTGTAATTCCCCTGAGTCAAGTGGATCGGGCGATCGCCGATGGCGAAACCGAAGGGTTCTTTAAGATCCACCATAAAAGGGGGTCGGATCAGATTGTGGGTGCCACCATTGTGGCCCGTCATGCCGTAGAGATGATTTCTGAAGTCACCACGGCGATGGTCGGCAAGCTGGGGCTAAGTGCTCTGAGTGGGGTCATTCATCCCTACCCAACCCAAGCTGAGGGCCTTAAAAAGGCAGCGGATTTGTATCGTCGAACCCTCCTAACCCCCCGCACCAAACGGTTGTTGGCCTTCCTGACCCAGTTCAGTTAACGAGGGTGCCCTTGACTCTTTTTAAGAGATGAGGAATAATGTTCATTTTTTCCCAGTGTCGTATTCCCATTCGAGCAAATTCTGTTTATTATTCCAGTGCTCAATCGGGAGAACTCGATGGCAGGGGCGATTCAACGGTGACCATTCCTATCCAGACTGGTAACCGTTCCGGTCAGTCCGCCGTTGGGTTCTAGGACTGGAGGAACAGTATTGGCATTTGACCGTCTAAGGGCCTTGACCGCTTTGGGTTCCGTTTATCGTAGGTTGTTTTAGGATTACTATTTTTCCCAATTTAAACTCAACAATTCAAGCCAATCAAAAAAACATTACCATTTGTGGATTAAGTTTTATTATGATTAGCCCTTTGTTTGAACCAAGCCTATTGGTAGGAATCTTTACATCTCCAGGCATCAGTGTCTTATTGATTAGCCAACATTTATGGCCTTGGGAAACACGTTCCCGAAAACAGATTGCTCTAATTAGCCTCTGGCTCTATGCCGGAGGTTTGGCTTTTATATTGACAGGCGAGAATAGTGCGATCATTGTTGCTTCTCTGGGTTTAATTTCATCTTGGAGTTTGACGAGTTTTCTACGCAACTATTATGTCGCATTGCAGGTTCTTTTGCCAGCCATATTGATTAATCTTGTGTGTGGTACTGGCTGGGCCATTGATTTTATTCAAAGCTTATCAATCACCTCGCTGACTCGCAATTTATTAATTACTAATCTTTTTATTTTATGGTTATGCATGCCCTTAGGGTTGATGACGCTGTTGCCCGCTCAAGCGTATTTGTTTCGGAAGCGATGGCATCGTCCTCGACAGGCTTTACAACCAGAGTCGCGGGAATTGTATCCAAAAGTTTCGTTTCATGTTCCCTGCTATGCCGAACCTCCAGAGGTGGTCTGTGCCACGCTAGATGCCCTCAATAACATTCGGTATCCCAATTTTGAAGTCCTTTTAGTGGACAACAACACGGCCGATCCGGCCCTGTGGCATCCCGTCAAAGGCTATTGCGAACAGCTGAATGCGAAGCGTCCGGATCAACGGTTTCGTTTTTTCCACATTGATCGACTTCCCGGTGCTAAGGCAGGAGCCTTGAACTTTGCGCTGCGGCACACTGATCCAGCGGCAGAACTAATTGCTGTGATAGATGCCGATTACCAAGCAGAACCCGACTTTTTAGAACGGTTGGTCGGATTCTTCGATGATCCAGCGATCGGATATGTTCAAACCCCCCATGACTATCGGGAATGGGAGAGCAACCTCTATCAACGGGCTTGTTATTGGGAGTACGTGCTGTTTTTTCGCCTGCAATTAGCGGGTCTGAATGAATGGATCGCCAGTTATATCATTGGTACGATGTGCTTAATCCGACGTTGTGCGCTGGAGTCTGCCGGCGGCTGGGCTGAATGGTGTCTGACGGAAGATTCGGAAGCTGCTGTGCGGATTCATGGATTGGGATATACCTCAATTTTTCTGACGGAAACCTTTGGCCGAGGATTAATTCCAGAAACCTTTCGAGGCTATAAGAAGCAACGACTACGATGGACCATTGGTCCTATTCAACAACTTCAAAAGCATTGGAAGTTATACCTGCCTGATTCCTTCGGCATCCCCTCCAAACTCACATTTTGGCAGCGTATTCTGGAATTTTCCCATGGGTTAGGGGGCACCTTACCCGTGTTATCCTTGGCTTTTTTACCCTTAGGGTTAGCGACGGTCTGGTCGATTCTCCACCATCAGGAAG
>JBAVRC010000091.1:0-12379 GCA_049694615.1 Thermosynechococcaceae cyanobacterium
GTGAAGCGGTGCCCGCTGAGAATAATCGCAGCGGGCACCCACAACAGGGGCTGAGTGGGGCCAGCCACCCAGTGCTTTGATTGGGGTTAGTGCAACAATTGCTTTCTATCCAGCCAGTGGCGGAGACGATGCGTCAGGATAGGCGTTAATCGTCGGCTGATCCGCAGCAGGAGATAGATGGGGCGAATGCGCGGTAAAGTGTCGCTCAAAAAGGGCTGCAACGGTTGAAAGACGGCTGTGGGTATACCGCATTCGATCTGGTTTCACCACAATATGCGGACCGGCTTTACAGGCTTTCATACACCCGGTTTTGACAATCTGCACCTGCTCCGTCAAGTGGCGCTGGCTGAGCCCTTGCTGCAATGCGGCACAAAGGGCAGCGGCCCCACGCTTCTGACAACTGGATTTGGTACAAATCAGCACCTGAGTTGGGGTTGGTCTTGCTGCCACGTCCGTTGGGGCTAGCAATCTGACCTCCGCAGGTTTCGTCTCCAGGTTAAAGGCTTTGAGCTTGATCTTGCCGTTCTGGGTGTCTCGGATTTGTTGTCCGGTGACACGGACCTCACTGCGATAGTCCAGATTGGCCACCAGGGGCGATCGCCGCAAGGGTTTGGCCAGTTTGATCCAATACACCCCGGAGGCGGTAGACAGCTTCAGGCACTTCAAAAAACCGTGTTTGTCAGGGAGTCCGCCCAAAAACTGCCCCTCCAGTTGAAAGTTCGACCGTTGGCTGCGATCGCCTGAATCCATGATGATCTCTTGCTCCTAATGATCGCTGGGACTGAAGTCTCGTAACATTTTTCGCAGTTCCATACCATGCAGTTCTTCTTGTCCAATCATGCCCCGTGCATATTCTTCCAGGTACACACTGGCATCGGAAACCGTCCCTAAAAGCGCCTTGTACAACTCCAAAGCCGCTTTCTCATGGTTGAGACTTTCGAGCAAAATGTCATAGACCGAGTGTTTGAAGGTTTCTTCAAGGGGGGCCACACGCAACGAGGGATGTCCATCCAATCCAGTAATGATTTCCCCCGCTTGCTGCGCATGTAGCAAGGATTCGCTGGCCTGTGCTTTGAGAAATTGCACAATCGGAATGCGGTTGGGTCCCGTCACCATGAGCGAGTAGTGGGTATAGCGCACGACACCCGCGAGTTCCGCCTCCATGATGGCATTCAGCAAGCGGATGGTCGTTTCTAGGTCGAGTTCTTTCATCAATTTAGATCATCTGCAATACAGCTACTTGACAAAGAGTCACGTTAAATCCTAACCTCCAGATTAGATTAGTTGAGAAGTATTGGCAATAGATTAAGACCATTGGTTTGGTCATGGAGCGTGATCAAATCTTGAGGCTGTCTTCTATGGAACCTAAACACATTGCTGCATAAGCTTTTTGGAGCGTTATTGCCATCTAAGCCATTGCCCTTGGATAGACCTTGGGTCACCTAGATGCAAAATCTTCTGAATTTGAATGAGGGATTCATCTATTTGAGACTCTTTTGCGTTAAGAGATTTAAATTCGCGCAGTACCGTCGGAATAAAGGACACCCATGCCACCCATCATTTTGCGATCGCCCCAACCGTTGATTCTCTTTGCCCTTCCATGCCTGGTTACCCTGACCCTCAGCGGTTGCGGGAATACCGATAACACCCCATCGCCCCAGGTTCAACTGGCCCCGCAAATCCTGCGGGACTTTGCCGATCAGGTGGTGATTCCTAACCATGCCCTTTTTGCCACCCGCGCCGAGGCATTGTCTCAGGCGATTGGGCGTTTCACCCAGTCCCCCAATGCCAATACGCTGGGTGCGGCCCAACAGGCTTGGGTCGCCGCCCGTGCCGCGTGGGAGCAAACCGAGTGCTTTGGATTTGGTCCGGCGGATGCCTTGGGATACGATGGCGCGTTGGATACCTGGCCCGTCAACGAAACTGACCTCAAGGCCCTGCTCAGCAGCAACCAACCGCTGACCCCTGAGTCGGTCCGTCAGATGAAGGAAACAGAAAAAGGCTTTCATGCCATTGAATACTTTTTGTTTGGTACCGCTAAAAATCGTCAGCCCGGAGACCTCACCCCAAGGGAACGGCAGTATTTGCAGCTTGCTGGCGCAGATTTTGCCCAGGTTGCCCAGAACTTGGCAGCCAGTTGGAGTCAAGGCGTCGAAGGAAAAGTGGCTTACCGAGAGGTATTCACCTCCGCCGGACAACCTGCGAATACCACCTATCCCACCCTCCAAGCTGGCAAAGCAGAACTGATCCAAGGGATGTTGGACAGTTTGGATGAAGTGGCCAACGAAAAGATAGGCAAAACCTTTGCCGAGCGCAATCCCCAGTTAGCCGAAAGTCGATTTAGTTTCAATACCTTGACGGATATGAAAAGTAATCTTCAAGGCGTGCAAAATGTCTATCTGGGTCGTTTCCCCGATGGTCAGACCCAGGGGCAAGGGTTAAGTGACTGGATGGCCCAAACCCATCCGGCCCTGGATACAGAATTTAAAGCCCAACTCCAGACCGCAATGGATGCCCTGGCCCAAATCCCCAGCCCCTTTGAGCGAGCCATTTTGGATCCGAAAGCCGCTGATGCCATTAAGACGGCCCAATCCGCCATTAACCAAGCCCGCGAAACCCTAGAAGACAAAGTTAAACCCCTCATGGTACCAAGCTGATGGATGCTTTACTGCGCTTTCCGGGCAGTCCACGGCTGAAGTGGGCGAGATTGTTTGTCATGGGGCTGTTGGCGACTCTTTGTGTATCGGTTGCCCTACAGCGCTATTGGTGGCCTGCCCCACCCAGCCCTTTGTCGGGCGGTACCACCACTGTGGTCAACCGCACGTCCCAAGGGTTTGGCCAACCGGCACCCAATTTGACCGACGCCGAGCTAGCCCTACATATTGAGGGCGATCGCGCGTTTGAAGCGACCTTTGTGACGGCTCCAGCTCCGGTCAATGCCGGGTTAGGTCCCCTGTTTAACAATGCATCTTGCCTTTCGTGTCACATCAAAGATGGGCGCGGGATGCCGACGAAGGGGAATTTACTGGTCCGCGTCAGCTTACCGCCTACTCCCTCCGCAAAGCATTCACAGTCAAACTCTCTGTTTGAAGGGCAACCCGAAGCCTCGGTGAGCTTAGGCAATGCACCCCCTGTGCCTGGACTGGGTACCCAAATTCAAGACCAAGCAATTTACGGGGTACCGCCGAAAGCGAATGTCATGCTTGACTGGCAGGAAACTCAAGGTACCTATGGGGATGGTACAGCTTACACCCTGCGATCGCCCGTCTTTGCCATTACCCTGCCCAACGGCGAACCCTTGCCGCAGAATGTGCTGACCTCGCCCCGTCTCCCGCCCCCGGTTTTTGGACGTGGACTGTTGGAGGCGATTCCTGAAACCACGATTCTAGGATTGGCGGACCCAGATGACAAAAATGGGGATGGCATTTCCGGCAAACCGAATCGGGTTTGGGATGTACGCCAAAAGAAACTGGTGTTGGGACGCTTTGGGCTGAAGGCCAATAACCCTAACCTCCTGCAACAAAATGCCGCTGCCTATATTAACGATATGGGCATCACCAATCCGGTTTTTCCTGGTCCCGGTGGCTCCACGGAAATTGATGCCAAAACGCTGGACGCGGCCACGCTTTATACCCAAACCTTAGCAGTTCCGGGCCGAACGTTAATGACTGATCCAGTGGTTAAAAAAGGGGAGCGACTCTTTGCCCAAGCCAATTGCAATGCCTGTCATATTGCTGAACTTCGGACCGGCAACCATGGGGTGAAGGCGATCGCCCACCAAACGATCCATCCCTACACGGATTTGTTGTTACATGATATGGGTCCAGGATTAGCGGATGGTCGGCCTGACTTTGACGCCTCTGGGACGGAGTGGCGCACACCGCCGTTGTGGGGGTTGGGGCTAACCCAAACGGTGTTGCCCTATTCGGGTTATTTGCACGATGGTCGAGCACTCACCCTAGAAGAAGCAATTCTCTGGCATGGGGGTGAGGCAGACGCATCGAAGGAGTTTTTTCGGGAGATGGGAAAGGGCGATCGCACAGCTCTGATTCAGTTTCTCCGGTCCTTGTGAGGGTTCAAAAAATCCATTCGCCAAGTTGAGCGAAGCTTGGATTCAACGCTCATCCCTAAAGCACTGCATCAACCAACGGCTCACTTCCGTATCGTCCTCCGTCTGATTGCGCCGTAAAGCCGCTTCGATCAGGCTCATCTCCAATCCCGGCAAAACCTGAGACACGCGAATTTGGTTGCTCCCTTGATTGGCCATGACAAATGCGATCATCGTTGCATTCAGCACATCAACAACCCAATACTCTCGGATACCTACGCGCTCGTAGAGCAATCGCTTACGCCCCAAATCGTCATTGAGACTGGTGGAAGCCACCTCAATGGCAAGGGTTGGCGCACCATAACGATCAACCTCTATGATTTCAGTCGTTTTAGGCGGAAAAGGCTGGGGAATGGCATCCCCCACATAAAACGCCAGGTCCGGCTGACATTCTTGCTCGCCCTCTCGGCGGAAACTCCCATTGGTAAACCCTTTCACCCGGACATTTTTGACCATGCCGTAGAGATTCACAACCTGGGCGATCAGGGTATTATCTTGGCTATGCCCAGATCCGACGCCCATCGCCTCAATCCTCATCCAACCAGAATCAAAGTAGCAACGAGTCTGCTCTCGCTCCGACTGTTCAGAAGCGGTCAAAAACTCCGACCACGTTGCGGTCACCCAAGTGTCTGTGACCCAATTCGGTGTAGTGGGTAGTGTGCCGACCATATCCGTTTACAGATGAAGTCTCAGTATCGTTAGTCTATCTCAATCCCAGTGGGGGCTAGCCAATAACGTTTTTCCAGGCATGTTCTACGCTGTTTGCCGCTCCAGCCGAATCACATGCTCCGTGATATTCTCAAACGTATCGTCATGACTAATCACAATCAGTTGACGAAAGGCTTTCAGGTGGCTGATAGCTTCAGCCAATTGCTGCCGTCGGACCTGATCCATATTGGTGGTTGGCTCGTCAAAAAACGCAATATCAATATCTGCGAGAACCCGCAGCAACGCTAACCGCACGGCTAGGGCTGCACACATTTGCTCCCCGCCGGACAAACTTCTAAAACTTCGTTCATAACCGCGCTCCTTGACCCGAATATCATAGTCCTCCGTCCATTCCAGGGTCACCTCATCGCGGTTGAGTAACTCGCGAAAGAGTTTATCGGCTTCTAAAGAGACCTCCGCCAAATAATATCGGGTAATCCGTGGCCCACTTTGATTAAAAATGTGGCGTGCATCGATCACAAATTGCAACACCTGCTGCTTTTGCAGTAGCACTTGGCGATCGCGCTGTTGTCGTTCCGCCAATCCCTGCCGCTCTTGCAATCGGTGTTGTAAATCGGCCAGTTGGGTTTGTTTGGGCGGCAAGCCCCCCTGAAGCTGATTTTTTTGTTCTTGCAGTTGGGCCAAGGCCACTTGGGCTTGGAGCAATTGTTGGGGGTCGTAGGCTTGCTGAGCCTGTTGCCAAAGGGTGCGTAGGTTTTCCACATTGGTTTGCAGGGCGGACAGTTCCGTGCGGGCGGCGGCACATTGTGGCCCTAGGGTTCGCCAGCTATTGGCTTCATTGCGATGGCGCAAGTAGAGTTGGTAGTCGGCATGATGGGTTTGTAACAGGGCCTGCTGGGCTTCAAACTGGGCCTCCAAGTCGCCAAAGGTGGCCATCTGTTGTTCCAACTGAACCTGTTCTTGTCGCAGGGTATTGAGACCCAGTTGCAACTGGGCTAACTTGCGCTGGATCTGGGTTTCTGGCTGGAGTTGCTGTTGCAGAATGCGTAAGTGACCTTTGGGGTCATTGAGTTGCTGAAGTTGCTGGTTCAGTTGCTGCAGTTGGGTTTCCAAGGTCGGTTCCTGGTCCAACTGGCGATCGCAGGACTCAATTTGCTGCTGAAGCTGTTGCCATTGGGCTTTAACCTCAGTCAATTGTTGGCGCTGAATGGGCAAGGCCGCCAACTGCTGCTGGAGAGTGCGTGCGGTCTGAATGGCGTGGGTTAAATCTTGGATTTGTTGCGCTAAAGTGGCCGTTGCCGTAGGGTCCGTCAAAACCGCCAACAGATCTTGGAGCGATCGCAGCAGTTTGGCATTCAACCCGGCTCCAGTCTCTAACACCTGCTGTACAAACGTTGCATCCGATGGGTTGGGCAGGATCTGAGTTAGCTTTTGCTTGGCGGCCATTACTTGCTGGCGATGGCGATCATAATGGCCTTGGGCTGGACCGGCAATGGCATGGAGTTGATCGGCAAACCCCTGACCCGCCTCAATTTGACTCAGTTGCACCTGCACCTGACGCAGATCCTGCTCCAGGGTGGGGAGTTGCTCAACCTGTTGAGTCAAGGCGCTCAAGCGAGTAATCTCGGCGGCTAATTGTTCCCCTTGGGCCTTGACTTGGCTGATTTGCGCCTGAAGGGTTTGGCGCTGGAGTTTGAGATGGGCCAGATTTTGTAGGGCTTGCTGTACGGGCTGGAGTTGTTGTTCGAGTTGGGTTTGTTGCGGCACAAGGGCTTGCCATTGGTCGAAGTCTCGCCGCAGTTCAGCAAAGGTGGCTAGTTGCCCCGTCAATTGGGATACCTCAACCTCGCGATCGCCCAGCCGTTGACGCAGAACCTCGCGCTGTTGGAGCACGACTTGCTGTTGGCGACGTTGTTCGGCCAAGGTTTGCAGCGTTGCTTGGGCGGTTTCATAGGTTTGAAAACTCGGTCGTTTGGCACGGCAAATTTCAGCGGCTTTTTGGGCCGTCTCGCAAGCCTCCTCCAGGAGTTTGAGGGTTTCGGTCTTACTGACCCATTGGGTCTCCAACTGCAACACCTGTGCTTCCAATGCCTGCACCCGCTGGGCGGACTCGGTGAGTTGTGCCACCTCCGTCTGGCGTTGATCGGCATCGTGGGTGAGCTGGGCAATCTGGGCCTCATCCTGGGCGATCGCGGTCTTTAAAGTCGCCGCTTGCTGTTGCAGATCGTCCCAGTCAGCTAATTGTTGCGTGTAATGGTCCAATTGTTGCGAGAGGCTGGACACTTGCGCTCTGGCGTAGGTTTCGAGATCCCGCAATTGGTCATAGGTTTGCTTATACTCTTCCACCTTCAAAATCGGGTCGAAGATTTTTTTGCGCTCCACCGGACGTTTGAGAAAGTCGGTGGTAAAGGTGCCCTGGGGAATGCCAATAGTCTCGGCAAACAACCGGGACAGATCGGTTTGGGGCGGAACGCCTAAATGGCTGCGCATCCAAGCTTGCACATCTTCCAGCTTGCGGTGCCCTAAGTTAATCTTCAACTGCGGGTCGTGCAGTTCATAGCCGCGACTGGTGCATCGCCGCACTTCATATACCCTTTCATCCGCACTAGAGACAAAGGCCACCGTGACCTGCGTGCTTTTGGCCCCTGTGCGAATCAGCTCGCCCCGCGTATAGTCGCAGTGGTCGAACAACACCCAGGCGATCGCCTCCAGGATGCTGGTCTTGCCCGCACCGTTTTCGCCGCAAATGGCATTCGTGCCGGAACGAAATTCGTAGTGGCTATCGGCGTGGGTCTTAAAATTTTTAAGCGTGAGGGAGCGAATTTCCATTGCCGAAACCAGTACCCTACAGAACTCAGCATACAGAATTCAGAATGGTGCATCCTGAATTCTGTAGGCGATGGGTTGAATTCTGATTTCGAGCGTCCGATCGCAAGGCGTGTGGGTGGGCCTAGGAGGCCACCTTTTCTTTAAACTGTTTCCCGGCACTGAAGGCCGGTACGGTGGTGGCTGGGATGGTCATGGTCTCGCCAGTTTTGGGATTGCGGCCTTCGCGCTCAGCCCGCTGACGTTGCTCAAAGCTGCCAAACCCAACCAGCGTAACCTTATCGCCTTGACTGACGGTCTCGACAATGGTGTCCAATGCCGCACTCAAAATTTCATCGGCTTGCTTTTTGGTGACGTTCGCTTTAGATGCGATCGCATCGACTAATTCGCCCTTATTCATGAAAAATTCCTCGAAAACCTTTATGAGGATTATATTTGAAGTTTTTCTGCTGTCAATAGATTAATGATGCAAACCTTTGCATTTAGCCCTTGACTCTCCTGTCGACTGGAGGGTTCATCCTGAGAGTAAGTGTCTTGAGCAATTGGTTATGTCCCTACAATTCACAGTCTCCGATATGGCTTGTAGTGCTTGTGCTGCAACGATTACAAAGGCTGTCACTGCCCTTGACCCGACCGCAACGGTAACGGCAGATCTGCCCACCAAGCAGGTTTGCATCGAAAGTCAACAACCGGAAGCCGTTATTAAATCTACAATCACCGCAGCTGGTTATACCATCGCGCCCTAACCGGATTCTTTGACCCAAGGAGGGACAATGAATCAAACCACCCAATTGAAGTTGCAAGGAATGGGTTGTGCTGCCTGTGCCAACACCATCGAATCGGCGATCGCTGCATTGACGGGGGTGAGCGACTGTCAAGTGAATTTTGCAGCGGAACAGGCCACGGTTCGCTATGACCCAGCTAAAACCGATGTCGGAGCCATGCAACGGGCCGTTGAGGCTGCCGGATATGGAGCCTATCCTCTCCCTGCGCCCGATCAGATCACGGACGCAGCGGATCTGGAAAACCGTGTAGCCAGGGCGAGGGAACGCGAGCTAATCCGCAAAATTGGGGTGGGCGGCGTCGTGAGTACCCTGCTCGTCCTTGGATCGATGCCCGCAATGACAGGTTGGTCTATTCCCTTGCTGCCAGAATGGCTGCATCGGGCTGAACTGCAAGCGGTGTTTGCGGCTCCTGTGCAGTTCTGGTGCGGCGGGTCGTTCTATATCAGGGGCTGGAAGGCTTTCAAACACCATGCGGCCACGATGGATACCTTGGTGGCGCTGGGCACCAGTGCCGCCTATTTCTATTCTTTGTTGGTTGTCTTCTTCCCCGATCTGTTGACCGCCCAAGGCATGGAGCCTCACGTTTATTTTGAGGCGGCGGCGGTGGTGACAACGCTCATCTTACTGGGGCGCTGGTTTGAGCAACGGGCCAGGAGGCATGCCTCAGCGGCGATTCGGGCGTTGATGACCTTACAAGCCAAAACAGCACGGGTCGTTCGTCAGGGGCAGGAAATCGATATTCCCGTGGCGGCAGTCCAGGTGGGAGACTGGGTGGTGGTGCGCCCCGGCGAGACCGTGCCCGTAGACGGCGAAGTGGTCGAAGGGGGGTCTACAGTCGATGAGTCCATGGTGACGGGGGAAAGCGTGGCCGTCCAAAAGCGCCCTGGCGATGAGGTGATCGGTGCCACCCTGAACCAGACAGGAAGTTTTACGTTTCGGGCCCTGCGCGTGGGTCAGGCCACATTTTTGGCACAAATGGCTCAGATGGTGCAGCAGGCCCAAGGCTCCAAAGCGCCGATTCAACGGTTGGCGGATCGTGTCACGGGTTGGTTTGTCCCAGTGGCCATTGCCGTGGCGATCGCCACCTTCCTCATCTGGTTTAACGTTATGGGCAACCCCACCCTCGCCCTGATCTGCATGGCGGAAGTGTTAATCATCGCCTGCCCCTGCGCCTTGGGCTTAGCCACCCCCGCTGCCATTATGGTGGGGACCGGGAAGGGGGCTGAATACGGTATTTTAATCAAAGGGGCCGACAGTTTGGAGTTAACCCATCGGCTGCAAACCATTGTTTTCGACAAAACGGGAACCCTGACCCAGGGGAAGCCGACGGTAACGGACTTTGTCACCCCCAACGGGCATGATCCGGGGGCCGAACTTGCTCTGATTCAGCAGGTCGCCTCGGTCGAGCGCAAGTCCGAACATCCCCTCGCCGCAGCCGTTGTGCAGTATGCCCAGTCTCAGAACGTGGCGTTAACGGAGGTGCAGGATTTTGCCGCGATCGCCGGGAGTGGGGTGCAAGGCAAGGTATCCGGCCACTGGGTCCAGGTGGGGACGCAGCGCTGGATGGAGGAGTTGGGGTTGGGCACGCAAACGCTGGCGCAATCCGGCCACCAGTGGGAAGGACAGGGCAAAACAACCCTCTGGATTGCGGTTGATGGAACCCTTCAGGGTGCGATGGGTTTGGCCGATGCCCTCAAGCCCTCGGCGGCAGCAGCGATCAAAACCCTCCAGGGAATGGGATTAGAAGTGGCAATGCTCACCGGAGACAACCAACCAACGGCGGCGGCGATCGCCCAAGCCGCAGGGATTCAGCGGGTGATGGCCAATGTGCGACCGGACCAAAAAGTGGCGCAGGTGCGGGCCCTGCAACAGGAAGGGAAACGGGTGGCCATGGTGGGGGACGGCATTAACGATGCACCCGCGCTGGCTCAAGCCGATGTGGGCATTGCCCTAGGCACCGGAACCGATGCGGCGATCGCCGCCAGCGACCTCACCCTAATTTCCGGCGATCTCAACGGGATTATTACCGCCATTCAACTGTCCCGTGCCACCATGCGCACCATTCGCCAGAATCTCTTCTTTGCCTTTGTCTACAACGTAGCGGGCATTCCCCTTGCCGCCGGTATTCTCTATCCGATCTTCGGCTGGTTGTTGAACCCGATGATTGCGGGCGGCGCAATGGCCTTCAGTTCGGTTTCGGTCATTGCCAATGCTTTACGGTTGCGGAAATTCCATCCCAATGTTTTGGGATAACCCATTCCTATTGTCCCTATGTTCAATTGGTTCAAACATCAAATCTCACGTTGCCTGGGCATACTGATGCTATGGGGACTGAGCCTGAGTTGGGTGGGTGAGAGTGTAGCACAGAAGTTGGGTGCAAAGGGGTTGTCTGCGACCCTGCCGCAACCTAATGCGTCTACTCATATGTTTCAGCCCATTGATCAACCGTTGTGGCTTAAAGCTAGCGTTACTGCCATTGGATTGGTGTTGATTGGTCTAGAACTGTGGTGGTTTTTACTGAGTAAACCGCGTTCGCGATAAACAGCCATCCCATCCAAGCCTCCATTTAGGGAAGACTGATCCAAATTTGGGTGCGGTTCGACCTGCGGAGGTGTAATATCTGCTGTCTTTATCAGGAGAGGTTGGTTAGGATAAGGCCGAGCGATCCACGTCTGGAGCAGATCAATCATGCAACTGCGATACAAAGATCGACCAATCAACCCTATTTATACATTGCTTGGATGGGCCGGGGCGATCGCGATGGGAACATTTTCCTGGTCGTCTGGGGTGACAGCGCAGTCTCAGCCCTCTCTGGAGTCGGTTTGCATTGCCGTGAAATCGCTGGAACTGACTCAGCGCAAAGGCACCTGTTGTCAGAGTCAGACCAAGAGGACGTGTTTGAAATGGGAGCAAGCGTTTCCTGCATCCAAGCCCTCGACCAGTTTGGCCGCTCAGCAGCGCCAACTGAATGTAGCAGCGGATCGCGAAACGCTGCTCTATGGGCAGCAGGCTGCTGGTTCGGGGGGGTCGGCAAAAGATGCTGTCATTCACATGGGAGTCTCTAAGGCGCTGGATGCCTTGTCCAATGCATTACCGACTCTCTCGACGGATATCCAACTGGGCCATAAAACTAATTTCTTTCAGCGGTTGCGCCGAGACTACCAGCGGGTTTTTGGGCCAAGATCCTTGGGAGATCGCGCCACCTTAACCCCCAAACTGGACGTGGGGGTCGATGTTGGCAGCTTGACCCTAAGCTCAATGAAGGCTGGCGTGCAGATTGAGTTTTGATGCGTAAGGCTTTCCTAATCTCGCATTACTTGACTCCTACCTGGTTTTGACCCTGGTCTGCTTCTTTACTCCGCCAGCTTTTTTAAGCTGTACCCGAATCGTGGCCTCATAACGTTGCCTTAACCTTACAAACCTAAACTACAGCCTATAGACTCAGTGGAGAAACTCCATGTTAAGCCCAACTAGAACCATTGAAATCTTCCAGACGCAGCCAGGACCGTTTTCCATATTTGTCCTCCTGTACCAGAGCTGTGGCAGCAATCCAATCTGAAATGGTAGGGCTATCCTACCAAGAATGAAGTGCCCTCAATTGAGGCGATTTCTTAATCTGATGGGCTTGCATCCGGCTCAAAACATCGTCCAAAATGGCTACAGCCTCTAGAATAAAGGGGCCTTTGTTGAGCATGACGCACTCGGCTCTTTCGCCCATAGCCGCATCGGTCATTTCCGCACGGGAAGGAATTCCCTTTTTAACTAAGGTTTCTAGGACTTGAGTCGCCCAGATTACGGGAATATGAGCGGCCTCGCACAGCCACAGGATTTCTTCTTGAATTTCGGCAAGGCGCTGATACCCTACTTCAACTGCCAAATCGCCTCGGGCAATCATAATGCCAAAGGGTTGTTTTCCCGCAGCTTGGACAATCAGTTCCGGTAAGTTGCGCACAGCTTGAGGCGTTTCGATTTTGGCCACAATGGCTGGGAT
>JBAVRC010000092.1:0-7213 GCA_049694615.1 Thermosynechococcaceae cyanobacterium
AAAAGCTTACTATACATGTTGTCCCGGCTTAAACGCATACCCTAAATTAGTATTGATAATATAACGGTTCCCAGACGAATGAGGTACATCAGATCATTGCTAGATAAGGCTTTCAGGGTATATTCTGTATTCTACCCAACCAGAAACCCCTATAATATTTAAGTTAATACAATATTATCTAATCCAGGATTAGAGCCGACGCTAAATGGCGAAAATATTGCCACGTAAGGGTTTTACGCTTTCTATTGAAATATGAAGCGATGATTTATTTTAGATGTCTTGAAATGAGATGGATTCATTTTGACAACCTCGCCTTAAATTGCTGATCTAAAAAAATAAAATTTATTTGCAATTATTTTCAGAATTACATGTTGACAAAAAACACATATTGTTTGCAGTATAAAGGTTTTATATTGTCACTAATTGTAGATCGCTACCAAGCAGTTTAAGTCATACGAAGTGGGAATGCAAATACCATGTTGGGGTTATCTCAAAGGAAAAAGTGCGATTGCAATAGCGCGGACCTATGGGGGAAAACGAAAGAACTTTGTCGGTCAGCACTTCTGGGCGCGAGGATATTATGTTTTGACAGTGGGACCAGATGATCTGGTAGTCCGGCATTGTATTCAAGATCAAGAAAAGGAGGATCGGCGAATTGAACAATTGCGCCTAATAGACGAATGGTAGGGGCATTGCCGCTTTAAGCGGCTCCTTAATCAAGTGACTTAATATATTGCGACAAATTTCCAACAAGAAAGGGATCCCACTAGTATATCTATTCATATTCAAAACCCTTATCCAGTAGGGATTTCATAGCATGATGACAAATAGCATGAGACGAATTGGAAAAAGTTTGTGCCAAATAGCATGAGACGTTCTATGATGGCTAGGAAGCTTCAATCCCTTTATTTATAAAGGTTTCAACAATTCTCTTGATTTGTAACCGACCACGGGGTGATCGAAATCGCTGAAACTATTGACAGAAAATGGTTGCAGCCTATCGAAGCATCAAATAATCTGTTGAACAAAGCCATATTCTGGCCAGAATCAACACAATTTTGGAGTCTAAAACACTACCTGTAGTGTTTTCAAGTCATCTGAAAACATCCAGGTACCCCGTGAACGGTTACGAAAATGTTGTAATCCGTGAATGCCTTATGCGAATCGGTGTCCCCAAAGAAATTAAGAACAACGAAAACAGAGTAGCCCTCACGCCCGAGGGGGCAAAGGTACTGGTTAGCGCAGGACACGAGGTGACTATACAAACTGATGCCGGACTGGGGTCGGGATTTGCCAATGTTGACTATGAACATGCGGGTGCCACTCTAGTCTCTTTCATAGAGGCATGGGCGGCGGATCTTGTGCTCAAAGTCAAAGAACCCCTTCCAGAGGAATATCCATTGTTGCAAAACCAGATGTTGTTTACCTATCTGCATCTGGCTGGAGGAGACCCTATTCTCGCCGATCATTTGCTAGAACGATGTACCACTGCCATTGCCTACGAGTCCGTAGAAGACTCCACCAGTAGACTGCCCCTATTGGCTCCCATGAGTGCCATAGCTGGAAATATGGCGGTTTCCGTCGGCAAATATTTTTTGAGTCGCACTTACCATGGTCGGGGGGTATTGCTGGGTCGTATTCTGGGAGAACGGCACGGTAAGGTTGCGATCATTGGAGATGGTGTGGTCGGGCAACATGCAGCTCAACAGGCAGACGGCATCGGTGCCCATACCTGCATTATGGGACGACATCCGGAGCGAGCAGATGAAATTGCTCAGACCATTTCTCCTTCGATCCGCTATGTCCTGTCTACCCCTGATCTCATTGCCCAGGAGCTTCAAACCGCAGATTTGGTCGTGGGGGCGGTGCTACAGCGAGGAGGTCGTGCGCCGATTGTAGTAACCGAAGCCATGGTGCAATCCATGCAGCCCGGTGCCGTGATTGTGGATGTAAGCATCGACCAAGGGGGGTGTGTGGAGACGGCTGTTCCCACCAGCCACGCAAACCCTATCTATTCCAAATACGATGTCGTCCACTACTGTGTAACTAATATGCCCGGTGCCTATCCCCGGACGGCGACTATCATGTTGACTCATGTCACCCTTCCCTATGTGCTGTGTCTGGCTCAGGAGGGTCTGGCAGCTCTTGTTGCCGACCCAGGCTTTGCCAAAGGGGTGAATACCTTTCGGGGGCATTTCACCTGTCGGGCAGTTGCCGAAGCGCTAGGGCGTACCGAAACTTATGCTCCCCTATCTAGCCTCCTGCCATCTTCAGAAAGGTAACCATCTGGATCTGAACAACGCATTCACCCGTTTATAAGGCAGATAGATCAGAAAATGGTGCTTGTTATCTGGCAAGGGTTTGAGGCTATTTTCACACCTCGGAAGGTTAGCGAAAATGAACTCATTTTGGGACTTATGCGGAAAACAGGGGAATCCATCGTCGTTCGGATGCCCTGAATAATGCCTCAAACCCTTGCTGCATATGAGGCAGTATTTCTGAAGCTATCTGTATCCAGTTCGCACAAAATAGCAGAAGCCAGACGGGCGATGAGCATTTCTACTCATAATTTCTCTCAGCGCGATCGCCTCTCTTCTCTAACCTGCCAACTCATGGATTGGATCACCCAGGCGAATTGGCTTTCGTTGGAAACCATGTAATCCGCCTGTGGTAAACCAGTACTCCCAGCTCCCTCCAGAAGCGTCTGACCAATTGTTGAGGTCAAAGTGTCCACTTCCTCCTGAAGTCCCGGATATTCGATAGACTTTCACAGCTTGTCCATGATGATTCCAAATCAAGGGTAACCCCTGTTGAATTTGTTCGGGCGGCACATTTTTAGGTTGAATGAAATAGGCATCTTGTCCTTTCGTAGTGCCATTGCCAAATACCTGAGCAATTCCTTTTTCATTAATGGCAACAAAAGCACCTTCTTCTAAACCAATGCCATAAACGGGAAGCTGATTACCATTTTCATGCATGATTCTAGCCAGAAAGCCAAACAATCTCCCATATCTTGTTTCGGGATTATTTTCGTCGATTCGATCCAGATGGGTATCAGTAATGACATGTTTGAGAAAGGGAACTTTTATAAAATCGCTTCGGTAAATATCCTTTGTATTGTGGTGAAATGGATCGTTCAAAATCTCTGAACTTAGTATGCCTTCATGAGCAGGTGCATAATAGTAGTCACCCAAAATTGCCATGCCAGCACTGGTGCCAGCGACAGGAACTTTTTTTCGATTGATTAAGAAATTAATCGCATCTTCAACGGCTGATCCTTCCCAATAATTTTCATATGAATCTTGATCGCCACCAGCGATAAATAAGGCATTAGCATTGCGGATATATCGGATAACTTCCGGATTATTGGCTGCGGCTCGGCTGTCAATCGACAGTTCAGCAGCAGAGGAAATGAATTGTCGATAATAGTTACAAATCCAGGTTGCTTGAGAACCAATTCCACCTGAGCGGAGGACTAAATAATTGCCTCCATCTACCTGTTTTAGAAACCATCGAGTGGCAGAATCTTCTCCCGATTGCCCCTCCTCTGCACCCCCAATTAACAGAATACTAGCAGTTGTTTTGGCATCTGTGCTCTTGTCTGTTCCGCATTCACAACGATAATCAAAAAGATTGCTATTATCACTAAATTCTTTCGCCGTATTTTTCATTTTATTATCCTTTTTTTATTATATTAATTGCGATATTTTTTCGACAAGAACTCACTAATTCTCTGACTTCCATTCGTTATGGCAGGTTTTCATTAAATGGGAAATCGCCTGCCCAATCCTAAAATAAGCTGCGTCAGGTAGGTTCGCCAAAGACACTCGTACTGACCATTGAGGGGCTTCAAATCCACCTCCCGGCAGCAAGACAATCCCTTGTTCTTCTGCGAGTTGAAACACGAAATCAAGTGGATCGAAATGTTTTACCAGGTATTCAACAAAATCTGAGCCATAGGTTTCTATTGCCAACCTAAGCAGGTCAATAGTGGCGTAATAGTGCGTATGATTTAGAGCATCATGGGGTTCTATATTTAAGGCTTGGTAGAGATCGTTAAATCGCTGGGTGACAATTCCCTGACAGGTCTTTTTATAGTCATCGTCACGATCAAGCAGGCAAAACAGAGAAAATAAGACCATTTGAACCTGTTGCGGTGTTGAAAGTCCTGCAGTATGATTGAGGGCGACATTGCGACTATCTGCTGCCATTCGATCAATAAATTTTAGCATTTTGGGTTCGAGCACCAGGTGTTCATACCGTTTATTTAGGGCTTTTGTTGCTGATTCTGGCAGGGTCACAATCATCTGATCAATTACATTCTCTTCGTGCAGGGCGATCACCCCGAGCCGCCAACCTGTCGCCCCAAAATATTTTGAATAAGAATACACCGTAATTGTATTGTGCGGAAGAACTGTCATCAGGGAATGGAAATCATTAACAAACGTACTATAGACATCGTCGGTAATAATGATCAAGTCTGGGCGCTGAGTGCTTACTAACTCCACTAGTTTTGCCACCGCCGCAGATGCCATTCTTACAGACGAGGGATTGGAGGGATTACAGAGAAAGAATGCCTTAATTTCAGGATTGGCTAATTTATCTAATTCTGCTTCAGAAATCTGCCAGTCTAATGCTTCTGATGCTTCTATCTCTAGAGAGATAAACTGAAAGTTATTCAGATCGGGAATTTCCAGATAAGGTGTAAAGATAGGAGTCCCAATCGCAATTTTGTCGTGTTTATGCAGGATTTTATTTTCTAATAGTGAATTAAAAATATAGCAAATGGCAGCCGTTGCACCTTCAGTGACAAACAAGTCGTGTTTCCCCGGTGGCGACTGATGGTTACATAACTCCTGAACCAGATATTGATTCAAAATTTTTTCGGTATTCTCAAGAACACGCAAGGGTTCAGGATAGTTATTGCCTAGGATACCCTGAACCAGTTCATTGACAAAATCATCTGGGTCCAGACTCAATTGATCGTGCACATACTTCAAACAATCTTGCAGAAAAAATATTCCCGGCATGTGCGATCGCTGTGCCAGAAAATTCTGTAACTGTTGTGCCACTCCTTCCAACTGAGGGATGCCCCCCAGATGCTCTCTGGAAAGGACTTGTTGAGATTTTTCAACGGCAAACAGTCCCAGTTGAAAAAAGCCCGCTCTGGGTATTGTTGCCAACCAATTGGGATTGCCCCGACCCGCATTCAGCATCATTCGTTCAGAATGGCTTGTGGCTAACTGAACTAATTGGTCTTTGAGCTGAAAAGGGCTCAGAGCAGAATATTTTCTGGCTTCTTTTTTTTCATCTAAATCAGTCTTTATCTTGAGGTCGCATCAGCACTTTTCAATCATCTACTGATACGCATTAACCTGTTTTAGAATTACGGAGAAATTTCTTAAATTTAGGGTCGAACAACCCATTACCCGATAGCTCTTCTCAACTACCTTAATTGTACGCTAAGGGTGAGATGAAGCTGAAACCCAACGAAACACCGTAGAAACCGACACCCCCACATTCTTCGCCATACGACTTGGAAGGTTATTTTGAAAGTCCTGCTAAATATGGGTTTCAGAGGATGGACATTTTAACCTTTTCAACGAGAATACTGGGTTTCAGCCATCTGACAGAGCATTAACCTTCCAAGCCGTGTAGCCCATCAAAGCGAGACCGCTCCGGTATAAACCACCCGCCCAATGAC
Source organism: Thermosynechococcaceae cyanobacterium (assembly GCA_049694615.1). Taxonomy (GTDB): domain Bacteria; phylum Cyanobacteriota; class Cyanobacteriia; order Thermosynechococcales; family Thermosynechococcaceae; genus JAAURS01. The sequence continues at coordinate 5,705 of JBAVRC010000092.1, forward strand.
ACCACCCGGCTCATCGGAAATCAGGAGTGCGGCATCCTTGGCGATCGCCAAGGTCGCGGGACGCCCCAAAGCCATTGGAACAGGGTTGTCAATCAACCAAACCGTCAGAAAATCCTCAAAGTAGCCCTTTGGTTGACCAATCGTAGAGAAGGGGACTCAACCCCCTGATATCCCTTCGCCAGAAAGCGATCGCTAGAATGGCTCATGAGCGACTGGAGACAGACTGAGCGAGGGTTTTTTCAACAATAAGGCTGTTGTCATCAGCGCCATTTGCCCTATGCGTCGATTGGTTCTAGCTCAGTTTCTTGCTCTAAGACCTTGCGGGTAGCATTATCACGGGCAGTTTTGACATCGTGGTAATGACGGTGAAGCGGTTGCAGATTATCGAATTTATCCTTTCCAGGATCCATTTTTGGGATAATGTGGTCAACCTCAATCACATCGTCCGTTACTAACATCAGTCCACATTCTGGGCATCGCCCTTTGTACTTTTTCAGTGGTCGAGCTACACGATTGGGTAATTCAGGATGTTCGACCTTTCTAGCGCTCCATTAGAGCACATCTCCATCAAAGTAACTTTTATCGCCTCTAACGGGATGGAGCTTAAGGCGGGCCAAGTTGAGAGATGGATTGTATAGAAAACTAAAGAAAACCCCTGCTCCGGAGCACAAGGTCGAATATCGTACCTTGATGGGCGTTGTTGTATAAATGTGGCGTTGCGGCGGGATAGGTTCATGTTAAGTTTGAATCGCCAAACCCAAACCCAAAGCCATGAAACAGCAATATCGCGTCCGCAACTGGCCTGAGTATACCGCCGGATTGGTGAAACGAGGAAGCCTCACCTTCTGGGTCAGTGAAGAAGTCCTCCAAGAGTGGATGAGTAGCGACTTAACCGGAGACCCTGGAGCCCCTGTGGTGTATTCAGATATGGGTGCGGCTCTTTTGAGACGACAAAATTCACCTTGCGCTAAATTGGCATATAAACCATATATGGAGAGCTTTTCGAGGTACAAGCTTTACGCCCAAGGATTAGGCCATAGGAGGCCCTTTACCGCCTGAAAGCCTGATTTATCGTTCATGCAATCCAGAGCCAAAAACATACCTCGGCGTTTTTCGAGTTTTTTCTGCCAGATGCAATTGGAGTCAATACCGCTGAAAGCTATATATCGTAATTGATTTACTTGATTTTATGGCTAAAGATCCATCGTTCTAAAAGAGCCGCACCCTTCAGATATTGCCATTGAAACGATTGTGACGATCAAAAGTCTGTTTCACTTGGGTGGACGGCAGGCGACGGGATTTGTCGCATCCCTCTTTAACTTCATGGGGATTGAATTGCCGATGGGTGCGGCTCTTTTGAGGTAACAATATATTACGAAAACACAGGGATTTCGGTAAATAATCTTGTCTAGGAGGGGTATCCGAGTGACATGTATATATTTTTTAGGAGATAAGTGAGGGAGAAGACCGAATTCAAGGAATCGCCATGAACCCTCCCTCGTTGAGTGC
>JBAVRC010000093.1:0-2106 GCA_049694615.1 Thermosynechococcaceae cyanobacterium
GTCCCTACATTTGGGTCGACGGGTTATCCGTCACGGGGGAATGAGCTTGGCGACAACGGGTCGCTGGGACAATGGACCGGCAACTCCACCGTAAATTGCGATCCTTGACCGAACTCGCTTTCTACCGCAATCGACCCGCCCAGCATGTGACAAAAGGATTGACTCAACGCTAAGCCCAGACCCGTGCCCCCATAGCGGCGGGCCGTCGAAGTTTCTGCCTGAACAAACGCTTGAAACACATGCTGGAGTTGTTCGGGGGTCATCCCAATTCCGGTATCTTGGACCCGAAATCGAATCCATAGAGCGGGCAACTGACCTGAGTTCTGAGCATTTCTCGCCAAGTCTCCCGAAACCCGATCCAAGGATTCGACTTGGAGGAGGATGTCCCCCTGTTGGGTAAATTTGGCGGCATTCCCCAGCAAATTCAATAGGATTTGACGCACCTTGCCAGCATCGGAATAGAGGGTTCCGAGATGGGTCTCAACCTGCACTTGAAGACGGTTTTGATTCTTTTTCATGAGCGGTTCGACGGTTCGAGCCAGTTCATCAATCAGGGGCGACAGTTCAAAAGATTCTAGGTCCAGAGAGAATTTGCCCGCTTCAATCTTAGAGAGGTCCAGAATGTTATTGATGAGTGATAGAAGATGGCTCCCCGCATCGTGAATGGTTTGGAGATCCTCTAGGTATTCGAAATGATTGTGCTGTTGGCACTCTTGCTGCAACCATTCGCTATACCCCAAGATGGCCGTTAAGGGCGTGCGTAGTTCGTGACTCATGGCGGCCAAAAAGCGGCTTTTGATTTGGCTAGCGTCTTCTGCTGCATCTTTTGCTTTTTCTAGGGCAAGTTCGGCTTGTTTGCGAGCGGTCACATCCCGCCAGAGGGTCAGTTGTCCGACCCATTGTTGGCGCTGTCCATAGAGGGGCGAAAAGCTAATTTCAAACCAGTGAGAAACCTGATTAATCGAAAGTTCAAGGGTCACCAGTCGATAGTGATGCAGGGATTCCTTGAATCGTGAATTGTTTCCAGTCTCCTTGAATTGATCGACCAACAGGGGCCAAGGGGCGAGAACCACTTCGGCAGATTGTCCCAAGCTTTTGTGTAGGGGTAATCCCAACAAATTTTGGGCCGCAGGGTTAAGATCCAAAATTCGGTTCTGGTAATCCAACACCATCACGCCATCGCGCATGCCTTCCAAAATGGCATCCCTGGCGATGGGCACAATATCCCAAAGTCGGAACCGCCAGTATCCCCATAAGACCGCTAGTCCTGTGATCCAAAAGCCCATCGGGGTCCAATCTAACAGCAGGAACGCGGAGAGTCCATCGCTCGCTTTTGCGCCCTGTTTAGGGAGCCAATAGGTTTGGCTGACCAGGTAAACGATATTGCCGATCCAGGGCGCAGCCGCACAAATCAATAAGGCGATCGCCTGTCCGCGATACAGTTGAGAGCCTGCCCGTTGTGAGTTAGAAAATCCTCGAATTAACGTTCCCAGCAACAGGCCCGTAGCCCCCAGCAAAATGCTGTAGGTATAGACAGCATGAACATAAAAGAAGGGGCCGTAGACGATGCGAAGTGCATAAAAGCTGGGTGTTACCGATAGCAGTTCCATCTGTGCCCAAATGAGATGGTGTTGCTCGTTGTTCCAGACCAAGCCCAGGAGCAACAGCGGCTCGATCCAGAAGAGAGCCTGACGCATCGGCGTCAGCCAGCGCTCCTTGCCAGCGTAGTGGATGGTATAGATCAACCACGTCGTTGGCACAATGGCAATGCCTAAGTATTGAACCTTGCTGGCCCAAATTTTGACCGTGAGATCGGGGGTACTTAATTCCCAGGCATAGGACAAAAGCCAAAGCACAATCCCCACCAAAAAGAGAGGCAGAGACAGGACCGTTCGCTGTTGTTGTAGGCTATACCGCAATTGCAGTAACAACGCCACATACAGCCCAGCGGCGGCGATCAGAATGGGTACAAACAGATTAAAAGACCCCGCCATCATATTGGGATTGTATGTGGTGTCAGCCCTTGGCTGTCAAAATCAAGCAGAAGTTTACGATGAGGCGCGCCGATGGGGCAGATTTGTTGGGCGATCGCACTATAGGCAGCCC
>JBAVRC010000094.1:0-2576 GCA_049694615.1 Thermosynechococcaceae cyanobacterium
GCCTCGAAGGGCACAGCAGTTCGGTCAGGAGCGTGAGTTGGAGCCCCGATGGCAAGACCCTGGCCACGGGCAGTGATGACAAGACCGTCAAGCTCTGGAATTTCAATTTGGACGAACTGTTGGGACAGGGCTGTCATTGGCTGGCAGACTATCTCAACAATAATCCCAAGGGGCAACGCAATCAGGCATTATGTCACGGTATTTTGCCCCCGTCTCGTCAGTCCTCTCGCCCTTCCCATCCGACTTTTTCCCTCGCCGTCCTCTGGCAACGCCTTCAGAACGCGATAGCCTTGCCCAAATCCTAAACAAGCGACAATAGTCGCATTCGCCTATTGGCCCCCTCATGCTGTCCGAACCCCTCCTCCGCCTCAGTTGCTTCCTCACAACCCTCACCCTCTTCGCCCTCTGGGAAACGATCGCCCCTCGCCGTCCCCTCTCGCAACCCAAAACCAAACGCTGGTTCGGCAACATCGGATTAGCCGTCCTGGATACCCTCCTATTGCGCATCGTTTTTCCCACTGCCGCCGTTGGCATCGCTGCGATCGCCCAAACCCGAAATTGGGGATTGTTCAACGTCTTAGATGTAAAGGAATGGGAAGCGATCGCCGGATCCCTGATCGCCTTGGATTTTGTGATTTATGTGCAGCATGTGTTGTTCCATGCCCTACCCACCCTCTGGCGCATTCACCGCGTCCACCACACCGACCTAGATTTTGACGTCACCACCGCCCTGCGCTTCCACCCCATCGAAATCCTGCTTTCTATGGGTATCAAAATCCTGGCCGTTTTAGGTTTGGGTGCCCCCCCTGAGGCTGTCCTCGCCTTTGAAATCCTACTCAATGCCAGCGCCCTGTTTAACCACAGCAACAGCCAATTGCCCCTCGCCCTAGACCGCCTCCTGCGATGGATCATCGTAACGCCAGATATGCATCGAGTCCATCATTCCGTCTTGGTTCACGAAACCAATAGTAACTATGGCTTTAACCTACCTTGGTGGGATTATCTGCTGGGAACCTACCGTTCCCAACCCACCCAGGGCCATCTTGCCATGACGATTGGACTTCAGGACTATCAAGACCCTTGTGTCCTAAACCTGCCCTGGCTGCTCACCGCCCCCTTTCGCAACCCCATGCAACATCAACCGCCATCGAGGTGAAGACTGAGAAAGGAATCCTCCTGCTCCGCCACCATGCCTTCATCCCAGCCGCCCAACCACACCACCCATTCAGTCCTGCTTCACCGCATTCGTCAAGGAATACTGACCAACCGTCCCCTCCAGGGAATCCTCCTCAGTAGTCTCGGTGCAATCGGGGCACAAAGCCTTGTCCTTTCAGCCGTAGCACTGCCCTTCAATCCCATTCATGCATCTGCACAGATGCATAAAATCAACCTTGAAACCGTTATCCAGACTACGGCTCACCCATTTATCGGTCAAAAGACCTTAACCGATACCCTGTATGCACAAACCGTCCCCATCCCCCTTGACCCAGCCGATACCCAGATAACGGTCGATCCCAATGGGGCAATCGCCGCCAATCTCCCCTCCCCTGCAACCTTAAACAATCGCGGCATCGAATTGATGAATCAAGGGGACATCCAAGCCGCTTTAACCCACTTCAACCAAGCCCTGCAACGCAACCCCCACTTCGCGCCGGCCTACAATAACCGCGCCATGATTCAAACCTTGATGGGAGACTTAGACGCAGCGGTACAAGACTACACCGCCTCACTCACCTACAATCCCCAGGATGCGACGGTATATGTGAATCGTGGATTGGCCTATGCGTCGCTCAATCAGGCGAATGCGGCGATCGCAGACTTTACCAGCGCACTACGCATTGATTCCAACAATGCACAAGCCTATCACAGTCGGGCACTAGCGCTGCTCAGCGCCAATCAGCCAGCCGCCGCACGAGCCGATGCCCAAAGGGCTGCATCCTTGTATTGGCAACAAGGCGATCAGGCCACTTATCAAGATGTACAAGAGATGTTAAAAGCGTTGTAAAAGGCATCCTCAAGCCCTTGACAGTTCGCCACCCTGCCCTAAACTAGGGTGTTAGTCCATGCGGGAAAAATTTGGCGATCAATGCACTTTGAAGTAGAGGGGTTTGTGGGGCAACAATGAAGGGATCAAATCGAGGGAACCATAAGAACACATCGCGAGCTTGGGTCATCTTGGGCCTTAGTTTGGGTAGTTTGGTCAGCGTTTGCAGCACCGCACCCGCCCAACTGCAACCTCTACCTCCGGCTGAAATTCGGGTAGCACCAGAACCGGAAGTCCCTCAAGCAACCACCCCTCCTGAAACCCAGAAACCCCCAGCCGAAGTCGCCCCAGCCCAAGGCGGCGGAACCCTCCCAGCGCCCAAATCCGCCGAATCTGAACCAACGCCCCCCACAAAACCTGCTGAGACTCCCAAACCAACAACTGTTACACAACCACCTACGGAAACCCCCGTCAAAACACCAAAAACAGCCCCTGAACCAGCCAAACCTAGCCCTACGACACCAGCCAAACCTAGCCCTACGACACCCGCTAAACCTAGCCCTACGACACCCGCTAAACCTAGCCCTACGAC
>JBAVRC010000095.1:0-2295 GCA_049694615.1 Thermosynechococcaceae cyanobacterium
CGACGGGGCGGTTTGTCGCCCTCCATGGCTGGGGCGCTAATGCCGAAGATCTCGCCTCCCTCGCCCCCTATCTCACCCTCAACAATTACGAATTTCTTTTCCCAGATGCCCCCTTTCCCCATCCTCAAGTCCCCGGCGGACGGATGTGGTACGACCTCAGCGATCTCACCCAACGCATTGGCTTGGAAGACAGCCGTCAACACCTGACCAACTGGCTTCAGTCTCTGGAAACAGAAACCCATCTGCCCCTGTCCCAAACGGTCTTGGCAGGCTTCTCGCAAGGCGGAGCCATGACCCTGGATGTGGGGTCGTATTTGCCCGTTGCGGGGCTGATTGTCCTCAGCGGTTACTTGCATCCCGCTACAGTCCGGCCCCTGCCTGCCCACTTCCCGCCCATCTTGATGGTGCATGGGCGACAGGATCCGGTGGTCCCTCTGGCTGCGGCTCAGCACGCCCGCGATACCCTAACCCAGGCGGGCGCAACGGTGGACTACCATGAATTCGACATGGGCCATGAAATTCAGCCCCAAGTCCTCACCCTGATCCGGGATTTTGTCCACGGGTTGAAACCGAATTCACAAAAATAAACCGCTATAATTTAGTCGTATGGGTCACTCAACCCCAATTCAGAATGGCTCTTAGCGTGTTGAGCCGCCAGTGTCTCAAGGGGGTGATCATATTGAGATGCGTGCTGAGATGCCAGTTTTGTGGGTTGGCTCAGTTTGCCAACCAAGCACAGATAATGTTCTACTTTTATCAAAAGCCAAGATCTTTATTAAAATGAGTTTTTGGCGATAATTTCTCTGTCTCAATATCAGTTATTCTACTAATTATTCTACACATTTCAAGCCATACCAGATGTTTGTTTGCCAAATTAAACTCGCTAGAAATTGAGGAGAAATTACTACATATACGAGCTAGATCCCCAACTGTAGCAATATTCTCTGGAAATTTATCACCATGCCATCGAAGAACTTTAGATCGCCTTAGAGGAGGTAAGTCAATCGTAAGTTGCTGTTCTACAGTTCGCCAAAATTTGAAATGCTCTGTTTGATGAATCAACTCAGTAAGCAATGAATCTGGGCGAATCTTAGATCGATCAATGTTATAGATATTTTCTAATATTTCTCGAATTTTGTAAAACATTTCTGAAGTAATGCAGTGGCTAGAGTTCTGTCTTTGAATTCGTTTTATCAGAAAATCGTAGAGATGACCAACTGTAAAAAGTTTTTCTGCTTCCAAGTCAGAAATATGCGTTTGAAAACGCTCTTCAACTTCAATTATTAATTCGAGAGCTTCAAGTCCCATAATCTAAAACAGAGAAGGCATAAAGATTCTGCGGTCTAACGATGGCTTACTCCGCGATGTCGATATTGTCGATTGACGTCAATGTCATTTTGCACATCGAATTCGAGAAGAAGGGCAACAATGGATCAAAGACCGTTAGCTATTCGGCACAGTTACAGAGCTTTACTGCCTCCCGGTCCTAAACCGGATGATAGTAAAACGAAACCCCTAACAACAAGTAAGTCGCTAACAACAAGGCTCCATCCAGCCAGTTGGACCGTCCCCCAAAACTCACCAAATTGTTCACCGTTACGGCGATCGCCAAGGCGACTACCTCAAAGGGATTGAAATTGAGGTCGATGGGTTGCCCCCAAAATTGACCGACAAACACCAACACCGGGGCAATAAATAACGAAATCAGCAAGCTATCCCCCGTCACTGTCGAGACGGTCAGGTCCATTTGGTCCTTGAGTGCCAACCGCGTCACCGTCACGTAACCCGGCACATCGCTGATCACGGGCAACAGAATGACCCCTGTAAACAACGGTGTTAAGCCCATGCCACTGGTGGCCGTTTCAATCACCCCCACAAATAAATCGGACTCAAAGGCCACCCCTACAGAAGCCAGTAACAAAATACCCACCCAGGCCGCCAGCATTTTCCGGGGATGGGATTCTGCTGCCACTTCGGCAATTTCTCCCTCCGCAATCCCGACTTCGTAGAGATAACTATGGGTTTTTAACGAAAACAACAGGGTTAGCCCATACAACACAATCAGCACCGTCGCCGTGGCTAGGGAAATATGGCGAATGACCTCCGGATCCACAATATTGGAGGTGTAGGTGACCATCGTGGGCAGGGCGATCGCCGTAACGGCCAGGGTCATAAACGACCCATTCACCCGCGCAAAAATCGGCTTAAACGACTGTTCTTTATAGCGCAGACCACCAGTCAACATCGCCAGCCCCAGCAACAGCAGTAGGGCACCTAAAATGCTCCCTGTAATAC
>JBAVRC010000096.1:0-1912 GCA_049694615.1 Thermosynechococcaceae cyanobacterium
AGAGTGGGTTTCTGACATCAGGCTCCAAGGAGAGACGGGAATAGTCATAAAGAAACCAAGTTTCTGAAATCGCCTCAAGACGATAGTGGTGACAGGTAAGCCCTAATTCTAAAAGGGCTAACCTGGATTATTCACGAAGCGGCAAAAGAAGGATGAGAAAAAGAGCTTGAAACCGAGTAGAATCAAGCTCTCTAAATTTTTTAGTGTCCTTATTGTGCCATGACAGAGTGTGATTCAGACCTGAGCTACAACTTTTATTCACACCGCTCCCTGATAGTGCAATTTTCCGACCTGGAATTAAGTGCTGATGCGGGAGTTTTGCTGGCTCGTCAAGCAGAGGAGACGGTGCAGGTGTGCCAAGGATTGGCTGAGTGCATCGAGGAGTGGCGCGAGCCGACCAAGATCACTCACAGTCTGTACCAGCTTGTGAGTCAACGAGTGTATCAGTTGGTAGGAGGCTATGAAGATGCCAATGACAGCAACTGGTTGCGGCACGACCCAATTTACAAAATTGCCTGTGGACGTTTACCACTGGCTGAAGCAGAATTGCTGGCCAGCCAACCGACCATCACCCGTCTGGAAAATCATGTCAGCCAATCAGAAGTGGCGAAGATGCGGAGTCGGATGGTAGAGGGATTTATCAACCGCTACAAAGAGGCACCACAGGAGATCGTGCTCGACATCGATGGATGGGATGACCCGACCCATGGAGACCAGCAGTTGAGTTGCTTTCACGGGTACTATCAACAGCACATGTACTTCCCCGTGCTGATTAACGAGGCCCAGAGTGGGTATCCAGTTGTGTTGCAATTGCGAGCCGGCAATAGCCATCCCGGCAAAGGAGTCGCTGGAATTTTACGCTGGTTGTTTTGGCGGTTGCAACGAGCGTTTCCAGGAGTGCGGATTATTCTCAGAGGGGATGCGGGCTTTGCCCTGCCAGAAATCTTACAGGTATGTGAACGCTCCGAGGTGGGCTATGCGATTGGCTATGCATGTAATCTGGTGACCGCGCGTAAAATTGCACCGTTGTTGGAGCAAGCCCGTTTGCAGTGTATCCAAACCGGGGAAAAAGCTCGCCTGTTCGATGATGTTTACTATGCCGCCTCGAGTTGGGACTATCCGCGTCGCCTGGTAATGAAAGCGGAATGGTTGCCGAAAGGGGCCAATCCCCGCTTCGTGCTGACCAATCTAGAATTACCAGCCCAAGCGCTCTACGACTCGTTCTATGTCAAACGGGGAGCCGATAGTGAACATCCCATCAAAGAACTGAAGTTGGGCATTCAAGCCGACCGACTCAGTTGCCACAGCTTTATTGCCAATCAATTTCGTTTGTTGCTGGCGCAAGCCGCTTACATCCTGATGTTAGCGATTCGGCAGGCAGCCACTGGGACTACATTTGCCACCGCTCAGGTGGAGCGACTGCGCTCAATGCTGATTAAGGGTGCCGCTAGAGTCAAAGTTTCCGCACGCCGCGTCCTGGTGGAGTTAGCTGCTTACTGCCCCTTCGCAGATGAATTGCGCCGAATTACGCAGCGATTACTATCACCGGACGCACTGTCTTTGGGCTAATTTATCGCCTTCGATAGGATTCGTGTATCGATTGGGCATAGATTGAGTCTGTTTTAGCCATTTTTGACCGGATTGACACGGCTTTATCCTGAGTTTTGACTGAATAATTCCAATCGCAGTTCTAAACTTGGGTCAGTCAGTCAGTTTTCTACTGATCATGAATAATGCAGGTTAGGCCTTCTGCACTACCTACAGTAAATGAAGTAAAACTTTGGCAAAGCTTGGCATCGCTAAGGTTTGCTTCTCGGAGATTTGTTCCTTGTAGATTTGCACTATCAAGTTTGGCATGGCTGAGATCAGCGTAGCTAAGGTCGGCATGACTGAGATTGGCACCGCCGAGATT
>JBAVRC010000097.1:0-3746 GCA_049694615.1 Thermosynechococcaceae cyanobacterium
AGTATGCTCAGCAATTCAATCCAACGCATTGGATGATGATGGATGCAGATGATTGTGTAAACTGCCATTTAGCACAATTGGTAGATAACAATCCTGAATGTGACGGTTGGGTCATGCGCAAAGGTTATATGTACCAGGAAGGAAGCCGCTTCATTTTTATTAACGTAACTCGTTTTAATCATGTCTCTGGCACATCAGTCATTATCAAAAATGGACTAGAGAACTTATTGTTTAAAACAAACCCAGATCTATATCTACCCTCTTTTGAAACGCTGCCAGGAGCAGATATAAAATCTCTCCCCTTCATGGGCGCTATCTATAGTATGCTCAATGGCGAAAATATTTTAATGAGTAGCCAAACTTATAGTCAAATGAAGGGGCAAATCTTAACCAGTATCCCACGTTTATTCCAGCGCCTGTTGCGATACCGCGTGTGGATTTTGACACCATCTATTATCCGCGATTTCGGCTTATATCCAGTGGCTACTTCAGAATAAATCGTTCTACAGATAGGTTCGACCGCGCCAAGTTTGCGGACGTTGAAAGGCGGATAAACCGATGCGCAACACGGCAAATGGATCAGCGAGCGGCGATAGCCAGAAAAGCCATTGCCCTTTGCTCCTGCTGAGGTCGTAAGAAGGGGCGATCGCCCAGAGCAACCCAGTCCGCAGCACCAAGAGACCCACATTGAAACCCAAGGCACACAGCACCGATGGTGTCCAAACCCTGCTACTGGCCAATAGAAACGTAATCAACAACGGTAGCCCTTGCACTGCAATCAACACCCCCAGATCTCCCAGGGTTTGCGCAGGGGTGCTGGCATCTTTAAGATCGAGCGATCGCCCCCATTCATGCCAGGTTTCGGCAGCTCCCTCATACATGCGGACCTTGAGGATCTTCGCCCCGTCTAGAAAAGCGACCTTGGCCCCTTGGGCTGCCGCATGGCGTACCCAGGTCACATCGTCGCAAAAGGAGCGGCGAGCACAGGTAAAGCCTGCCAATTTCACGAGAAGAGACCGACGGCACAATAGGCACTGACCATTCGCCATCGTGCGTTCCGGCCATGCATGGGCTTCGCCTGCCGGACCGAATCGATAAATGAGGGTCATGAGCAGGGCGGGTTGTAGCCAAATTTCGCCGGGGTATTTCAGGATAAAACGCGGCGAAAGGGTGATGACATCTAGACTTTCAGCTTCGGCCACCTGGACCAAACTGGCCACCAATCCGGGCTGGGGTTGCGTGTCGGCATCCAACCCCAAAAACCAGGTACTTTCGCGGTCCATTTGGTTAAACCCGGTTTGCAAGGCCCAAGGTCGCCCAATCCAATCTGGGGGCAACGGATCATCGGTGACGAGTCGAAAGCGGCGATCGCGTTGAGCGGCTTGCTGCACCAAGTTCGGGGTCCCATCCAGGGAACAACTATCAACTACTAGGATCTCCCGGACTTCAGGCCCCTGACGGCTGACGCCATCTAAACAAGGTGGAATGCGTGCCGCTTCATTGAGGGTGGGGATCACGACGCTAACGGTGTTGGCAAACGCAGCCAAAGCGTCCATTGGCTCTAGGGGCGCACGCCGGAAAGGTCCCCGCAACAGTCGCGACAACAGAATGGCGATCGCCGGTAATTGTACGGATAGGACCATCAAGGCGATCGCACTGACCCACAGGACAAGGGTTGGGTCAGGATGGATCATGGCCGAGTCAATAGACACTATGTTAAATACATCTCATTTTTCCAGGCTGTAGCGCTATTGATTCCTCTTAAGTCTGGCATAAGGGATGCCGGTCTCAGGGATCCTAATGAACCTTGTAAGGATACTCAATTAAATTTGGACCTTCGGGGATAAATCGAGGTTGATATGGGTTCTTCTTATTCTTGCCCGTCAACGTTCCAATGGGAATTGGGGTTTGCATCCGCTCTAGTTCCTGCACTTCCCAAAACACCGCCCATGTTGGACGATCCGTTAAGGTCGATGCTGGACGATAGATCGATTTCCCAGGATATCTGCCTCGGCGCGATGGAACATAACCCACATAAAGTCCGCGCCAGGTCGCTTCTGGATTCAGACGCTGGTCTCCCTTGGCGTGAGAGGCATAAATTAAAACCTCAACCGACTTCCCCCCTCGTACTGTTTCAACCTCCGCCAATACTTCAAAGTCCATGCTCCCAAATGCCACTTTGGGCACATGCTCCGTGGGCAGATCTTCAGCGTCCAGTTGGGCAGCGATCGCTTCCAGTCCAGATATCAGGTGTTCCTCGGGTACCGGGGCCAACAAAGCAAAGGCATGAGTTTTTGACATGGGTTGTAATCGCTGTTGAACTATAAATCTGTTTTTTGAGCCGATTGGGGCAAGATGTTTATTTTAGTCGTTGTTCTATCGCGGTTATCGTCCCTGGAATAGACAATGGAAAAGATTGCGATCGCTTACAGCTTTTTTGAGCTGGGCACGACACAATAGAGATAAAGACTGCATCTTTTGGCGTGAAACCGTAGAAGAGGACTACCGTGAGTAATACCAGTAATTTTAGAGAAGCTATTCGGCAAGCACAGAGCCATGCATTAGTCGGCCCTAACGTCATTCAAAACGCGCTTCCCTTCGTTGGCGGCGGATTGGTTTTAACCGCAGTCGGCGCTTGGGGCGGCTTAGGGGTTTTGCAACAGAACCCATCGCTGTTTATGCCCACGTTTATCGTTGCCATTATTGCTGAACTGGCCCTCTTTTTTGTGGCTCAGGGCGTAGCCGCACGGGGCAATAATAAAGTTGCCTTGCCGTTGCTCGCCACCTACAGCCTATTGTCGGGCTATACCCTGGCCATGCTGCTCAACCTAGCCCTGCGGACCCAGGGCGTTGGGCTGACGGGGTTAGGGATTGCCGCGCTCAGCTGCGGCGTTACCTTTGTTGCGGCCAGATCCATTGGCTCCAATCTAAAGGAAGAAGATGGCCTCGCGCTAACCAAGACCGTGCAACTGGGTCTGATTGCCTTGGTTGTGGTTGTGTTGGCCCAATTGGTCTTTTCAATCTTTGGTTGGTATACGCCAAGCTGGCTGGAAATTGCCATATCCGGCATTGGCGTTGTCCTCTTTGCCGGATGTGCTGTGGTGGACTTTTACATCCTGCCCCGCACCTATAAAGACGATCAGTATTTGCCCGCTGCCCTGTCTATGTACTTGACCTACGTCAACTTGTTTGTCTTTATCGTTCGATTGCTGATTGCACTCAACAGTCGGGACTAAACAGCCCATACAGATCATAAAGAGCGCCTTCAGTCCTGAGGGCGCTCTTTATGAATGTTTAAATAAGTGCAACTTTTTAAGGGTAGTCGCGGTAAGCATAAACCTTCAAACTAAGTGCGGAAGGTTGGTTCTGTGTAACTCGAACTTAATATAATTTATATTTTCGTAACTTTTTGTATCCTAGACATCATCGTCAACCGATTGTATCCGCAACGGCTACCCGTTCATGGGTGCGATCGCGTCCCAACCCCCTCGGACCTCACGATGAAAGCCCGGAGACAGGAGGCCAAGGCTTCAGCTCTTGCCAGTTTTAGCGGTCTTAGTGGTCTTTTTCCCTTTCGCTGCTGTAGCCGTCGTTTTCTTGGTTTTCGTGGCCGAAGTGGGATTAGCCGCTTTTTTAGTCCCTTTCTTCGTTCCAGCCTTAGCTGCCAGCAAAGGCAATGCCTCTTCTAGCAAAATGGTCTCGACCGTTTTATCTTCCGGGATGCTGGCATTGGTTTTGCCATGCTT
>JBAVRC010000098.1:0-10264 GCA_049694615.1 Thermosynechococcaceae cyanobacterium
CTTCACTCCCTTTTCTGTCAAGCCATTAAGCTTTCAACTCCACATCTACCAAGACTTGTAGATTTTCATTGAACTGCACCAGTGCCTACTCATCTAGACTTTAAATAATGATTTAATTGTTCGATCCGTTGCTGAGTCATTTGCTCAATACAGCCCGAAAAAATAGAAGGTGAAATACTTCCTCCTTCATAGCGACTTTTCTCAAAGGCACAATTTGCATCTCTAAATTGAATCCAAGCAAGTTGTGCATCGACGAGCTGCTGCGATCGCGGCGAATCCTTCAGACTCAACCGCAGGTTTTGGTAAACCGCATTGAGTTCCTGATCAGCTTTTTTTGCCATCTGCCCAGCACAAGCATTGATTTCAGCTTGAGTCAGGGCATTTTGGCAGTTCGGTTGCTCTGGTGACGAAGTTCCGTCCGGTGCAGCCGAGGCAGTGGCTGTTGGAGTCAGGGGCGAGGGTGTATTCTCCGATTGAGCCGATAAAGGCATCGATAGTTTTAACGATTCCTGTTGGCAGGAAAAACACCCAAAACCAATGACTCCAACAACGCCAAGCACAATCCACGGGTTACGAACTTTTTGGATTAACATTCAACATTAAGCGCGAGATCTCACACTATTTTAGATGATTGCTTACTCAGGTAACGGTTGAATAAACTGCATCAAACCATTATCTCGATTTAACCATCCTTGCAAAAATATTTCCTGACTTGGATTTTCGGCAACTCTTTGATGACGATAGGCAATCCGCCCTACAACCATTTTCTTGGCCGTGGCCTTGTTATTATTGGACTGGAGGTGTCCTTGAGTTTGTGGCCCAAATATTCCATCCGCAGACAATCCTAAAGCCTCTTGCAAAAACTGGATTGAGCCCCTAACCCCAAAATTTACGGCTGTGTCAAAATGCACAACGGCTAACGGTAAAGTCATGACGTCACACTGGGCGGGCTTCCAATACATGGTGAAGTATATCTCGCCAACCTCAGCATCCGAAATATCAAAAACATCCTTGTTCGGAAGACCTTTTTGGCTTCTATAATGGTTATAAACACTCTGAATAATTCCTTTATTGGTCCTTCCGCCTGGATCAACAGGATTGTCAACCTGTCCCCCTTCCGCTGGCAGCGTGAATTCAAGAGCTTTGGCAAAGGCTACCGATCCATTTCCGCCAGGTATAGGAGTATTATCACCTGGAATATCTGATGGTATTCCACGCGCCTCTATGAGCTTTTTGGCAAAGGTCGGACCTAGTTTTCGCGTTGCCATGTTGTCTAGATGAACTGCATCGCAAAAACGGGTTAAAGCGGCTTCTGTCATCGGTCCAAACAGTCCGTCTACATCTGAAAATTGGAGTAATCCCAAAGCACTCAGACGCGTTTGGATTTGTTTGGTTAAGTCTAAATCAGTCCTCAGCGAATCTAGTTCAAAGATGAGGTTATCGGCAATGATATCTTGGAGTTGCATAGATTCTCCTAATCAAATTTGGATGGATGATGATTGCGGCTTTTCAACACGAATGGTTTTGATCACAGCCCCAATGCGGCACGAGTTGATGGCCCGACAATGCCATCTGGGCTTAATCCCTTAGCCGCCTGGAAGGCCTTAACAGCCGCTAAGGTCGCTGGGCCAAAATCGCCATCGACGGTAATGCCCAAGGCTTGTTGGAGGGCTTTGACTTCGTCTCCGGTATCGCCGAATTTCAAGATACTGATACTAGTTGCGCCAAACCCATTGGCAGGGGATTCTTCGAGTGCCCTGGCCGTATTTGGCCCAAAACTGCCGTCTACTGCGATTTGATCGCCGGGATTATATTTATTCCAAAGTCGCTGAAAAGCCTGGATCCCCAACTGGCCGATGTCTTGGCGGCTCCCCGCTAACATCGCGTAGTCATAGTGCGGAAAATCAAAGTCTCGGCCCAGTCGATGCCAAGCATGGCGTTCAAAAAATGGCTCCCAGCTATCTGGATCGACGACATCTAACGCCAATCCCCCCTCATGATTACTGTTCCCAGGTTGAGCCGCAGCCGTAATCCCACACAGCCCCAACTCAAACTGACGCCGGATCAGATATTGTTGAGCCACGGTGCGATAGGCAGAATTGACAACTAATTTAGTATTCCGTTCCTCAATAGCGAGTTTTAAAGATTGTTTGGCCTTCGGTTGCAAAAAAGCATTGATTTGGTTCCCACTAACATCGACAAAGAGATCGTCAAAGCTAACGAGCGCATTGGGCACAATCAAGTTTAATTCATCGATAATTTGCAAATTGAGACCCCGGATTAAGCCTGTATCGCAAGCACTAATCACATCTTTGACCTTGCTCATGGCAATACTCCTATTATTTAAAAATCTTGTCAACCTAAAACAAAATAAAATTCTTAAAATGCTATTTCTGCAAAGCTTATGGTCCTTGTCCCAAAAACTTGTTTGATATGCTTGCTGGATCGGGAAACTTAGGTTGCAAAAAATCAGAGATACCGAAATAGCATTAAGTCAAAAGCATATCATATATGCTATATATACATACATTTATGTTCAATGATTTAAATCACACCAATGATGTGACTTGGATGATAGACTGTTGAAGCTCACGCCATGGGAGTGTTAAGTGACTCTCTCAGTTGCATCCTGATGGGGTTTCGTGAAGATTGAGAGAAGAACGGGTCCTAATAAATAAGCATGACTGACGACCAGTCCCGCTTGCTGCCCCAGGCGATCGCGTTCTGACTCGTTATAAAACTTCACGCCGCCAGCCAGAGACCGAACCGTTCTAAACCCGAATCCGCTTGGAGCCACGGCAAAGTCAGCCAGGTAAAATCTACCCTGAGGTTTCAGAACTCGTCGCACCTCTCGCAACACGGCCAAGGGATCGGGGTAATGCAAAAAGCTAATCGTACAAAAGACGGCATCGAATTCTGCCGCTGCAAAGGGAATGCGATCGCTGCGGCCCTGCACAAAAATCAAGCGAGGCCGATGCAGGATCTTGCGCCGTGCCTGTCGGATCATCTCCGGCGACAGGTCCAGGCCGAACCCCTGTAAATCGGGATAGACTCCTGCCAATCGATTCAGCAATTGTCCCGTGCCACAACCCAAATCTAAAACCTTGGCAGCGGGCGGCAGTTGAATGGACGCCAATAACCGTTGATGAATCGCTCGGTAAAAGACTGAGGGAATCACCGTGTCATACCAGGGTGCCCAGCGATCGAACAGGTCTATTTTTAGCTGAAATGGATCGGGGAAAGGGTTACGGCGCATGGGTGACCCAAAGGCAATCAGGACACTGGAACTGAGCGACCATTGTACAGGCTCATGGACTTTTCGACCCCTTGCCTTAACGCCAATTCCACGGCATCAGCGGCCATGTCCAAAACCTCTGGCAAAATCCGCTGCTCTTGGGGGGCAAATCGACCTAAAACATGGGAAATCGTATCTTTGTCTATCCCCGCATGGGCGGGATTGCCAATCCCAATCCGCAGCCGGGGAAAGTCTTGGGTTCCCAGATGGGCAATTAGCGATCTCATCCCATTATGTCCCCCCGCCGATCCGTTTAGTCGCAGCCGCAGCTTGCCCAAGGGCAAATCCATATCGTCGTAAACCGCCAACACCTGCTGGGGGGATAACTTATACCAATCCAGGATAGCTCGCACCGACTGGCCGGAATTATTCATAAAGGTTGTGGGTTTTAACAAACGCACCCGTTGTCCTGCGATCGCAATGCCATCGCCCCATGTGCCCCGAAATCGACGGTCTTCGTTCAGCACAATTTGCCAACGGCCTGCGAGTCGATCCACCAAATCAAAGCCAATATTATGCCGCGTCTGATCATACTTGGGGCCGGGATTCCCCAACCCAACAATCAAGCTCAAGACGGCGGCCTTGGTTTGCACAGGATCTGTCATCGCCATAGGAGGCCACTAGGCATTCGGCGAAGGGGTAGAGACATCCGCCGTTGCCGGGGTTTCTTCCACCTGTGCCAGTTGAGGCGGTTCAGACAATTCCAGACGCGCCTCCATCGGTTCCGCCTCCTCCGCTTCCAGTTCAGCCGCTCCACGCTTTAGCTCGGCTTCAAATTCCTTGGAGGCATCTTGAAAACTTTTCAAGGCCTTGCCCATACTGCGCCCAACTTCTGGCAGTTTTTTGGGGCCAAAGACCAGAAGGGCAATGACCAAAATAACCGCCATCTCTGGTAAACCAATCCCAAAGATATTCATTGATCGTCCTCATACGTTGCATTAATTGACCCCGTTGGACAGACTCGCAACCTGAACCGTTGCGAGATTCCCACCTCCTATCTTGCCTCAAGACATTTCTTCGCGGCTCTAACCGCACAAAAAAGCCCGGAAAGTCCGGGTTTAAGGTGAGTTCAGCTTCAAGAGCGAAAAAGTCCGACCAGGATACAGCACTGTGCGGATGTCTTATTGAGCGAGACGGGCCCAATCGACATCCACACCATCCAAAATCAGTTCGGAATTATAAACCTGGAGAATAATCAACAGAAACACCAAGAACAACGCCATAAACACGGCCATCACCGGCGTGCTGCCCCATCCCGGCACAACTTTACCGTATTCCGAGTTTAAGGGCCGAAGAACATCGCCGAGCCAGGTCTGTTTTGCCATAGGTCACCTATAACGCTGCACAACAACAGAAGTTTTTTAACTTTCCGTAATATTATAAGGGAAGCGTCGTCACACAATATATGTCCCTATCTGACCCTGCAACAGTTCTTAGCATTACCATTGGTCTTGTGTTCGTTGGTGTGACCGGGTTTGCCGTTTATACCGCCTTTGGCCCGCCCGCAGCCCAATTGGACGATCCTTATGAGGATCATGAAGATTAATTAAGTGTTCCCAAGCGGGTCTGCTTTGCCATACCGAGCTTGAGCCGCAAAAGTTCCGCAAAATTACGGACAGGATGTCCCGTAAGATTACGGAAGCTTCGTTGTGTCGGAATTGAGGAGAATAGGGGCAAGATACAATCAAGACCATTGCATCTCGCCATGCCAGCTCTAGAGGGGGTGCTCCTCTGATTCCGGCAATGCGGCATCAGAGTGTCTGATACGATATTGCGTCACAATTTTTCTCTGATTGATATTAATTCAAGTTTTATGAGTTCTAAAAGTACCCAACCCGTCGAATTGCTCAAGAGTGGTCAATTGCTATCCATTACCAATAGCCTTGACGCTGGCATTATTCTGCAAAAGCCGTTTTTTGCTGAGTTTGTGGGCCCTGGTGCTGCCATTGGCGGGCTGTTCGATCTAGAATGCGTGACGATTTACACCCTCGGCAAAACAGAGTTTGCTGTGCCATCCACCCTGAGCGAACGTCAACAGGCCTTTCGGCGTCGGATTGAAGATATTGAAACGATGCAAGTCCTGTGTCAAGCCGATGCACCGCTCACACGGGCCATTGATTTACTCGACATGTTATGCAAACGTTTTGGGATCGATGAAGTGCGCAATATTCCCAACGAAATCCTAGCCAAAGTGGTGGGTGTTTTACCAGGAACCATGGCGATGGCATGGCAGAAGCAATTTAATTTGCAATCCCCTGCCGATGCCGACGATGCATGGTCAACATTGATGCCCATGGCCTTATAAGCCGTTTTTTCAGGGAGGAGAGGATACGCGTTAGGCCATCGATAGCTCGCCTAACACCTCCAACCGTTTGAAGGGACTCAGATCGACATAGCGTTCGGAGAGGGTTTCGGCAATGCTGGGTGTAATCCAGCCCAGTTGTTTCAACACTTGAATGGCAGCGGCATGTTTTGCTCGCTTGGACCCATCCGCAACTTTGATGGCTAATCCCATGCCTTCGCCAATGCGACCGATACATTGCACGCCTTCGGCCCCCGTTTTACTCACCAGTTCGCCTGCTGTGAGTTCCATGAGATCCGTGTCGAATTCTCCTGGTCCGGCGACTAAATTGGGGTGATGAATCATGGCCCGCACCACCCGTTCCATGGCCAAGTTATCCCCAGAGGCCAGTTGGGCAAAGAGCGTCGCCATTTGGCTAATTTCCATCAAATAGGTGGGAACCCCACAGTCGTCATGGGCACCGATAAATTCAGCGGCAGGCATTTTTAGCATTTCGGCAATTTTGCCCAGGATCATCTCTTGCAAGGGATGATGACGTTCCATGTAGGTTTGCAGAGGCCAATGGCGCAGTTTACAAACCCCTAACATGCCCGCATGTTTGCCGGAGCAATTATATTGCAAGGGACTATTGCCCCCCTCAGGGATGGGACATTGCAAGGTGGCTAGATCTAAGTCGCAGCGCCAGAGGACATTGAACACTTGGCGGACTTGTTCCATGTTGCCGTTGTGGGAACTGCAAATAATGGCCAAGTCGCGATCGCTCAGGTTATAGCGCTCCATCACCCCACTGCTGGTCACTGCCAAGGCCTGAAACGGTTTCAATGCCGAGCGAATAAAGCAGGTGGCTTCAGAACTGCCTGCAACTGAAAGCACCCGACCCCGTTCGTCGCAGACAGCGGCTTGCACGTGATGGGTGGATTCGACGATGCCCTCGCGCAGCAGGTGAACCGCTAAGGGTGCGGAATGATTTCTTTTTCCCATGGTCATGGCTCTGACTGTAACATTATTTAGGCTTTTGATGAGGGCTAAGGGGCGTCAAATGGATTCCCATAGCCGAGGACGAGCGTTGTCTTGTAAACGGGTTTGCGTATCGCGCAAAAGGGTTGGAATCGGCAGGTTAACGGGACACCGAGGTAAACAATCGCCACAGTCGGTGCATTTATCCGCTTTGCGTCCGGGAAACCAATGGCCCGCATTCTCGAACATGCGATAGCGATAACGGCCAAAATCGACCATATCATAGGCAACGGCTAAATTTCGCAATCGCAGCACTTCAGGGATTTGAATGTTTTCCGGGCAAGGTAAGCAGGCATAACATTGATGACAATGATCGGCCCCTAAAACCTCCATCGCTTGATGGTTCAAGCGCTCCAGAATCTCTAATTCGATGGGGCTGAGGGGATCAATGCGATTGCCCACCGCTAGCGGCCAGTCCAGCTCGGCTGGGGTGGCTGCACCCACACTGAGGGTGGTAATGGCGGGCTGACTGAGTAAAAATCGAGCGTTGAGATGCAGGGGGTCCAATGGCGCACACAGGGTTTTCAGGGTGGCGGGCGGAGTGTAGAGCAACCCCCCTTTGTCGGCAGGGGAAATGATGAAAAGCCCCAGGTCTTTTTGGTGCGCTAAGGCCACCGCCGGAGCATTGCGCTGAAAAAACAACGTATAGTGCAAATTCACAAACGCAAAAAGATCGGTTTCCATGGCCGCTAAAATGACCGCCAAGGGACCGTGGGTGGAAAACCCCACATGGCGGATTTGGCCAGCGGCGATCGCCGCCTGAACGGCATTCATACATCCGTCTGGTTGCTGCACCCAGGCCAGGTGTTCGGGGGTATTTAAGCCGTGGATTGCTAGACAGTCGATATAGTCCAGCCGAAGTCGATCGAGCGATCGCGCAATGGCCTCCCGCATACTGGCCGCATCTGGCTTGGGCGGAATTTTGGTGGTGAGGATCAGGGTGTCGCGGGGGACCCCGAGCCCTTGCTGGAGGGCTTGCCCCAAGTAAACTTCGCTATTGCCGTAGCCTTGGGCCGTTTCAATATGGTTGATCCCCAGGGCGATCGCCCGTTGCAGGGTGGCCCGTGCTTGGTCGGCAGAGGCCAGACACCGCATGGTGCCGAGGGTAAAGACCGAACTCTCAAGACCCGTTTTGCCAAAGCGACGGTATTGCATGGGGTTTAAGGGGGAGGATCCCGTTTAGAACGCAGCTAGACACTGGCGCTGCTACCCCCGCCCATACTTTGGGAAAAATCTTCAGGCCGAATGTGGTCAAGAAAACTCCGGAAAGCCTGCCGCTCTTCTTCATCAGCCTCTTGGTCCACTGGGATCGAGGCATCGGCAACCACTTCTTCCATGACCCAAATTGGCGCATTCATGCGGAGGGCCAAGGCGATCGCATCGCTTGGTCTTGCATCTACCCTTTGGGCGATTTCTCCCTGTTTTAGGGTTAAAACGGCAAAGAATGTGTTATCTTGCAGCGAGTGAATGATCACCCGTTCCAACGTGACCCCCAAGGTAGCCAGACAATTGCTCAACAAATCGTGGGTCATGGGTCGAGGCGGTGCTTGATGTTCCAGCACACTTAAAATAGCCCTAGCTTCGTTCTGGCCAATCCAGATGGGCAACGCGCGGCGCTCGGTGGAATCTTTGAGCAACACAATGGGAACGCGAGTTGTTGCGTCTAGGGCAATCCCGGCGACATTCATTTCAATCATGTACTGGGCCTCACGCGAATACGGTTCTCAAGCGGGTAATAGGATGAAGCAACACCGGACGGAACTAGGGTAGTGCCGACAATTGGCTCTACCTATTTCAGAATACCGATTCCAACGCAAGATTGTCGTTAAGACTTCAGTAATAATAAGGACTAGCTTTAGCGTAGAGCGAGAATCGGATTCAGTACATCCGAGAATATACGGAAAGCGCGTTACAAACGTTAATACTACGGAACCGGACGCTTGTGTTTACGGGTTTGATTCAATCGGTTGGACGGCTTCAAGGTCTTGGGCCACGACAGCTTATGGTCCATTGTGCAGATCGGCCCTTTGTGAATGCACTGGCGATTGGGGATAGTGTATCAGTGGATGGGGTTTGTTTGACGGTGGAGACGTTGGCAGCAGAAGGATTTGCCGTGACGGTCTCGCCCGAAACGCTGCAGCGGAGTACCCTAGCACAGCGCGTAGACACGGATTGGCCGGTCAATTTAGAGCCTGCCCTGCGTATGGGCGATCGCCTCGGGGGACATTTTGTGACTGGGCATGTGGACGGCATCGGTCAGGTGCAACGGATACAGGCCACGGATGAGTCCTGGGAAATAGGTTTTACGGTGCCGCCTGTGGTGGGGCGTTTGGTGGTTTTAAAGGGAAGTGTGGCTATTAACGGCGTGAGTTTAACCGTTGCCGATTGTACAGCGGAGGGGCAAGGGTTTTCGGTGGCGGTGATTCCCCTGAGTTTTGCGAACACCAACTTGCGCTTGCTTAAGCCACACAGTGCGGTCAATATTGAAACCGATGTGCTGGGTAAATATGTAGACAAGTTGATGCGTTACCCGGCTGCGGCAGACCCCCTAACGCCAGTTTCTGACCTGAACCCTGACTTTCTCATGGAGCATGGATTTGTCTAACCCGTCATCCGAGTTGAACCCGCTGAAGCGCTATGAGGCAGTTTATGCCTTAGTGCGTCAAATTCCGGCGGGTCAGGTTGCGACCTACGGGCAAATTGCCGAATGCTTAGGACTTTATGGACAAGCTCGTCAGGTAGGGTATGCCTTGTTTCGGGTCCCCGTCGAGTCGGACATTCCTTGGCACCGGGTGATTAATGCCCAAGGTAAAATCTCGGAATCGCCCCAGAGACAGGGTGGGGATGTGTTGCAAAAAATACGGCTGGAGCAAGAAGGGGTTGAGTTTGACCCCCAAGGTCGCATTGACCTTCAACGCCATCGATGGAGACCGCCATCCCGCTAATGGTGGGGAAGCTGCCGCACACATACTTAGAAATCGGCGTTAAGCAATCCGCTCATGAGGTTGATGCTGCGATCAAACCATCCCACTAGATTCAAGATACTGGAGATGTTCCGGGGCGGTTTGGAAATGAGGGTATCGATTTGACTCAGATGGGCAAAGTCGATGGAGGTGGCTCCGGTGCGAAGCTGTCCCTGGCTGTCGAAGAATTTGACCCCGGCCCGTTCCATGATGTTGATTAATTCTTGGGCCATGATGCCGTAGCCAATGGTGGTGGGATGAATGCCATCGAGGGAGAAAAGTCCGCCTTGGGTCCGGCCTTCGGGTCCAGATTTGAAGAATTGGGAGGTGGGCAGGGGGTTTAAAGCTTGCAGGGCCTGGGGGAGAGGGTAGGGGGTCCACCAACTGGGTCGGGCGGAGGGATCTTCGATATAGCGACGGGACGCAAGCCGATCCAGTAAACCGGCGGATTCAAAGAGGTACCAGTCTTTGCCGCGTTGGCGTCCGGCGCGAACTACGTCTGTAATGGCATCGTTGTATTGGTCGATGGCGCTATCGATGGCGCGGGCTTCTGCAGCCGTGATGTGGGGATGTTTTTCTGGATTGAAGGTTGCATCGTCGATCCAGGCCAAGGTGTAGTAGGGAAAGTAGCGCG
The DNA here is from genome assembly GCA_049694615.1 of Thermosynechococcaceae cyanobacterium. Lineage (GTDB taxonomy): Bacteria > Cyanobacteriota > Cyanobacteriia > Thermosynechococcales > Thermosynechococcaceae > JAAURS01. The sequence continues at coordinate 10,212 of JBAVRC010000098.1, forward strand.
ATCCGGGGGCGAGTTTGCTGCCGACGCCACGGGCAAAGGGGGCAATGGTGACG